>JACQQP010000040.1 GCA_016206945.1 Candidatus Omnitrophota bacterium
ATTTAACCTTCGTCCGGCTGGTACTGAGATTTTTCGAATGATTGGCCTCAATCGAGTTATTGAAACGTATGTGACGGAGGAGGAGGCGCGTAGGAGCTTCTCCGCCAAACTGCTTGGCGAGACCCGTCCACAAAACATATGAAAGCAGTTTGGACGGACCTCGCCATGTTTTGTGGCGGGCAGGTTTAATAGTGCATAAACCTGTTTTAGTTGATTCTGTTCTTTCCTGTTTGAATTTAAGACCCGGTTGTGTGGTGGTTGATGCTACGGTTGGCGGGGGCGGACACGCAGAGGCCATTTTAAAGGCCATTGGACCAAATGGTACTTTGATCGGCCTCGATCAAGATGAGAAAGCCCTTGAACGAACGCAGGACCGCTTGAGGCAAGTGGAAGGTCGCGTGTTTCTGCGGCATGAGAACTTTCGCCATTTGGACCAAGTTTTATCTTCGCTTCATTTTAAAAGCGTTCATGCCGTTTTATTAGATGTCGGCGTCTCAAGCGAGCAACTGGAAGATCCTGGGCGGGGATTTAGTTTTCAATCGGATGCCCCGATGGACATGAGGATGGATGAGCGTATCCGTCGGAGTGCTCGAGACCTGGTTCGCGATTTAAGCGACAGGGATCTTCAATCGATCTTTCGTCAATTTGGAGAAGAACGCCGAGCGAGGCGGATTGCGCAAGCCATCGTGCGCGAGCGCGCCAGGAAACCGATTGAAACGACCCGGGCCCTTAGAGAATTGATTGAAAAACTGACTCCGCTGCGTTATCGGTTCAGCCGGATTCATCCAGCGACACGTGTTTTTCAAGCGCTTCGGATCGTTGTCAATGACGAATTGGGTGCGCTCGAAGAAGCGTTGCCCAAGGCCGTCGGTGCCTTGGAAAAGGAGGGAAGGCTTGCCGTGATTACGTTTCATTCGCTTGAGGATCGAATCGTAAAACGTTTTTTTGTTCAGAAGAAAACGGAGGGCGTGGGGAAAATCATTACCAAAAAGCCGATTCGGCCAACCGAGGAAGAAGTCGAGGAAAATCCGAGAGCGCGGTCGGCAAAATTGAGAGTCATTGAGCGGTGTGGTGTATGAGATTATCCAAGCGAACATTTTTCTTTTTGATTTTGGCTACGTTAATGCTCTTATTTTATGTTCATTTCCAAACGGGCGTCTTCCGAGTTTCCTATTCCATTGAGAAACAGGAAAGAGAAATTGCCAAGTTGAACGAGGCGTATAAAATTGCCAAGTTTCGCGTGGCGCGTCTCCGTTCTCCTCGCGTTTTGAGTGAACGGATGAAAAAATTCTCCCTTGATTTGACGAGCCCCAAGGATCAAGAGTTTATCAGGGTCCTCAAGCCGAAGGCGGTTACGACGCGGGTTGAAGCAGGTTGGCATGGTCCTTTTCAAACGCTCGCTTGGCTGAATCTGATCAAAGAAGCCCAGGCAAAGTCTTCGAAGGATTAATCCCACCACCTGACTGCCAGCCAGAGGCTGGCTTGAGAGGAGTGAGATTGTTTTACTTTAGGATTTGGGCAATAATACGGTCTGCCTGCGGCAGACCAAGTCAGGTGGTGGGATAAATGCTATCGACTAGCTCAAAGACGCGCTTCGTCATCGTTGATTTGGTCATTCTCGCTGTCTTTCCGTTAATTATTTATCAATTGATTCGCCTGACCATTCAAAGTCACGAAGTCCTCGTCCGGTTTGCCGAGCAGCAGCATAATTTAGTGATTGAAATTGAGCCCCAGCGAGGTGCCATCCTCGACCGAAACGCTAAGGAGTTTGCTACCAATTTGAAAGTGCCTTCCGTTTATGCCGTTCCAAGATTGATCTCCGCACAAAGTAAGCCTGCGCTCGTCAATACTCTCTCCAAGCTTTTGGATTTAGATCGTTCCTTTCTCGAGGAGCGCCTCGGTCGGGACAAAGCGTTCGTGTGGCTGAAGCGGCGTACTTCTGTGAGGGAAGCTGAGGCCATCCGGAGGCTCGAGAATCCACATTTGGGAATTACGTATGAGACGAAACGTTTTTATCCGCATCGGGAGATGCTCTCAAACGTCATCGGTTTTTGCAATATTGACAATGTCGGTCAGGAAGGATTGGAACTTCTTTACGATCAGAGGCTCACAGGCCGACTCGGATACCGTTATACGAAGCGGGATGCCTTGGGCCGCGAAATGGTTGCCCTTGAGAAAAAATTGATTCCGGCAGTGAATGGCGGACGGCTCATTTTAACCATTGATCGTTACATCCAATTTTTGACGGAACGTTCACTTGATGAAGCATTTAGGAACCATCGCGCCCAAAGTGCCACGGCGGTTGTCATCAATCCTCATACGGGGGAGATTCTGGCCATGGCTTCTCGTCCTACGTTTGACCCAAATCACTTGGGCCGTTCCGAAATCGCCTCCAGGCGGAATCGGGCCGTTACAGACATTTTTGAGCCGGGGTCTGCTTTTAAGATCGTGACGGCCACGGCGGCTCTGAATGAAGGAGAGATTGCGCTGGATGATATTTTTGATTGCGAGCGTGGACAATGGCGTGTTCGTCCCCAGCGCGTCATTCATGACGTGCATCCTTATGGACATTTGACTTTTCCTGAGGTGCTCATTAAATCAAGCAATATCGGCACGGTCAAAATTGCAAAGCGGTTGGGAGAAAAACCGCTTTATGAGTACATCAAAAAATTTGGTTTCGGCGAGAGGACGGGAATTGATTTTCCCGGGGAAGTGAGCGGCATTCTCCGTCCGCCTGAACACTGGTCCAAGTTTTCGATTACTTCAATTCCTTTTGGTCAGGAAGTAGCCGCAACGGCAGTTCAAATGCTTCGTGCGGTTTCTGTGATTGCCAATGGCGGTCGATTGGTGCGGCCTTATCTTTTGAAGGAAATTCAGGACGCAAATGGAGCGACGTTATCCATAAAAGAGCCCATCGTCTCAGAGCCGTTCTTGAAACCAGAGACCGTCACCTCAATCACAAGCATCCTCGAGCGCGCGGTTACGGAGGGGACGGGCAAGCGGGCGCAAATTCAGGGCATACGCGTCGCGGGCAAAACGGGAACTTCACAAAAATTAGATTCAAAGGGTGGTTATTCGCATAAGCATTTTGTTGGTTCTTTCGTTGGCTTTGCGCCTGCGGAACATCCGATGCTCGCCATGATCGTTTCCATCGATGATCCGCGGCCCTATTATTATGGAGGAACTGTCGCCGCTCCTGTTTTCAAAGAGGTGATCGAGCAAAGTTTGATTTATTTGGGATATGTGCCGAAGAAAGTGAAGAAGGAAGAAGAAAAACCTAAGTTGACTGATCAATACATATCGTCATTGCGAACGAATGAAATGAGCGAAGCAATCTCAAGTTCGGGATTGCTTCGTCGGCCGGCGGCCTCTTCGCAATGACGAGTGCTCCAAGAAATCCACAACCTGAATTTCAGGGTGTGTCCCCTCAAGTTCGTTGATCTCGGTAATTCCAGCAGGACTTGTCACATTAATTTCGATCAGCTTTCCATCCACCACATCAATCCCCACGAAATAAAGGCCGTCGCGAAGCAATTTCGGTCGAAGGGCGTCCACGAGCTTTTTCTCAGTTTCACTTAAACGGACGCGGATATATTTACCGCCAAGGGATAAATTTGACCGAAACTCACCCCGCTTGGGAATCCGTCCAAATTGACCAATCATTTTTCCATTAAGAATCAGGATCCGCTTGTCTCCGGAAGTTAAATTTTTCCTTAGGAATTTTTGAGCCATGATCCATTTTGCACCGCCGCGTGTGGCGCGATGGAGGATCGTATTTGCCTTTCTAGATTTCAATAGGAGGAGTTTAATTCCCGCGCCTCCTTTTTGATCGAGCGGTTTTACAATGAGATCGCTTTTCAGCTGGTTCCGGAAGGATTGAATCCGCTCAGGATCATTTGAAACCAAGGTGGGCGGGATCCACTTAGGAAATTCAAGGGTGTACAGTTTCTCATTTGCTTTTCTCAACCCTTTGGCGGAATTAATGACAAACACCTCTGGCTCTAAAAGTTCCAATAGATGGGTGAGATAAAGGTAGGAAAGATCGAAAGGCGGATCTTTTCGGTTGAAAATGACATCACAGCTTTTCAGGTCGATCGTCCTCCGATTGAGAACGCGGAAGCCTGTCTTTCGGGATGCATGAATTTCACGGACATGCGCATAAACTCCATCGTTTCGCGCGAAAAGGTCACGAGGTTCGATATAAAGGATGTGATGCCCGCGATTCTGGGCTTCGATCATGATCGCGAGGGTGGTATCCCATTTAAGAAGAATCTTCTCCATCGGATCCATAATGAAAGCGATTTGAAGGTGTGCTCTTTGTTTCCGGTTGTGTTTCATGGCGAATAGACTAAAATACTATACAATTATACAAGAAATGGAATTAGGAAATGAGCAC
Organism: Candidatus Omnitrophota bacterium; assembly: GCA_016206945.1. Lineage (GTDB taxonomy): Bacteria > Omnitrophota > Omnitrophia > Omnitrophales > Danuiimicrobiaceae > 01-FULL-45-10b. The sequence continues at coordinate 4,397 of JACQQP010000040.1, forward strand.
TTTCCTTCAAACCGAACCGTTAATGAAACCGATTGAGTCCACCGAAGATTTGCACGGTTACTTTCAGATGTTTGCGAAACCTGCGGGCGAGGAGCGGGTCGGCATTGAATGTGAGCTTTTTGGCGTCCATTCCGAAACGGGAGAAGCGCTTCCGTATTCGGGCCTCGTGGGAATTGAACGCGTCTTAGATGAGCTCGCTTATGAATTTGGTTATGAGCCGATTCGTGAACAAGATCATACAATTGCCCTTCAAAAGGGAAATACGTTTATTTCACTTGAGCCTGGCGGACAGGTGGAGTTAAGCGCAGAACCGGTCACGAGCATTCATCGAGTGAGGGAACAACTGGATGAGTTTTTCTTTCAGCTCAAGACCATCTCGCATTTCGTAGGTTCCATCGCCTGGATCACTTCAGGGATTCATCCTTTTTCGTCCCTTCGAAATATTGAGTGGGTGCCGAAGCGCCGTTATCAAATTATGGCGCGCTACCTGTCCCATCGAGGCAAACAAGCTCATGACATGATGAAACGGACGGCGACCAATCAGGTCAACCTGGATTATTTGAGCGAAGAAGATGCGATTCGGAAAATGCGGATTTCACTCGCCATCACACCGATCGCCGCGGCCATGTTTGCCAATAGCTCAATCTCTCTAGCCAAACCGAGCGGCTATTTGAGTGAACGTCTCCATATATGGCGGCATACGGATCCTGCGAGGTGCGGATTAATCTTCAAGCTCATTTGTGAACATTGCAGTTTTCAGGATTATCTTAATTATGTTTTGGATGTGCCCATGATGTTTTTTGTGCGGGATGGAAAATGGGTGGTTACTCGCCAGTTAACCTTTCGGAAATTTATCGAACGGGGTTATCAAGGATTCCATCCTGCCCAAAGCGACTTTGAACTTCATTTGAGCACCATTTTCACCGAGGCCCGTTTCAAACAGTATATGGAAATCCGAGGAATGGATGGCCAAAGAAGTCATTTGATCCCCGCCATATCCGCTTTTTGGAAGGGAATTTTGTATGATTCAGAAGCCGAACGCTCAGCGACTCGAGCGCTGGGACGCTTTCGCGAGGCTGACTTTCAAAAGCTTCATCGCATGGTTGAACGGCTCGGGCTCAAGGCCAAAATTCGCGGCCAGCGCGTTTTGGACCTTGCTCGTGAGTTGGTGCGAATCAGTGAAAAAGGGCTCGTACGCGAGCATGTGCTCAATCGAGAAGGGCAGGATGAGTCCATTTATCTCGGGCCGCTTAAGGAGGAGATTCTTAAGACGGGAAAAACCCCTGCGGAACAAGCGCTTGAGTTGTGGACCGGGCCGATCAAGCGCAATCGGCGCGCCTTGATTGATTACTTGAAAATTTAATAGAGGATGTCATTGCGAGACAGCGACCAATATGAGGTCGAAGCAATCTCTAAGCTTTGAGATTGCTCGCTTCGCTCGCAATCCCATTTATGAATTTTATTCCATAGGATCGTCCCATTTATAAATTTAAAGAACCAAATCCTATAGGATCGGGACAGTCATTGATC
>JACQQP010000009.1 GCA_016206945.1 Candidatus Omnitrophota bacterium
CGCGGCGGATGTGCTGTTCTCTCGCTTGAAGGGTTAAACAAAAAGCGCGCCTGCCTGAAGTATCTTTCGTCAAACCGACAAGTCTTCCAGGAATACGGCGCATCAGTGCTCTCGTCGTTGCCAGATATCCAAGCCACGGCCCGCCAAAACCAAGCGGAATCCCAAGGGGCTGGCCTTCACCGCAAGCAATGTCGGCTCCCGATTCTCTGGGTGTCTTATAAAATCCAAAGGACAGCGGATGGCCTGCTAAAATAAATAGAGATCCGTTATGATGAACTAATGCTTCGATCTCCTTTAAGTTTTCAACCAGTCCAAAAAAGTTTGGATTTGAAAGAACCACCGATGCAACATCCTGAGTTAAGCGCTCCTTCAGATCATCTAGGTTAAGTTCAAAGCCATTTCCAAAAGAAATTTCCTCCATCTCAAATTGCGTCCCTTTCAAATAGGTCTTGACGACACGGCGATAATCAGGATGAAGAGAACGGGCGATTAAAACTTTAGTCCGTTTCGTCTCATGAAGCGTCATCAAAACGGACTCAGCCAATGCCGTCGAGCCATCGTAATGAGAACCATTTGAAACGTCCAAACCTGTCAGCTCGCAGATCAGGCTTTGATACTCAAACAGTGCCTGCAACGTCCCTTGTGAAGCTTCCGCCTGATAAGGGGTATAAGAGGTGTAAAACTCACCGCGGCCAATAATGTGGCGAACCATCGATGGAATAAAATGCTCATAGGCGCCGGCTCCTAGAAAGGAAAGGTGAGTTTTGGTATGCCAATTTTTCTGAGCGAGCTGGCGAAACCAATTTTGAGCTTCAAGCTCACTTAAGGCAGGAGGAAGCTCGATACGAGGATTTCGGATTTCGGAAGGAATGGCGGTAAAGAGTTGCCCAAAATGCTCGATGCCAATCGCCTCGAGCATTTCGGCTTGATCCTTTTTCGTAATGGGAAAGTAGCTCATCCCATCAACCCTTTGCGCCTTCTCGGATCATGTGTTCATATTGATCGCGCGTCAGCAAGGAATCCCATTCTTCGGCTTTCGCGGGCGTCAATTCGAAGAACCAACCCTTCCGGTAGGCATCTTGATTCACTAACGCCGGATCTGATTCAAGCAACGTATTAATTGCCTTCACGGTGCCAGAAAGGGGCGCATAAATATCAAAGGCGGCCTTCACGGATTCCACAATGCTGATGGCTTTGCCCTGCTCCACTTTTTGTCCGACGTGGGGAAGTTCAACGAAGACAACGTCTGAGATTTCATGTTGTGCATAATCGGTAATCCCTACGATTACTTTCTCCGCTTCTTTTCGCACCCACTCATGAGTTTTTGTGTACCGAAGTTCTCCTGGGAAATTCATAAAGACTCCTTTTCAGTTCGTCTATAGAATGGCGTTTTAACGATGTAAGCCCTACTTGTCCTGCCGCGAATATCGATTTCGATCGCTTGGCCAATTTGAGCATGCTCAGCCGATACGTATGCAAGTCCAATGCTTCGCCTCAAGGTCGGGGAAAAAGTTCCACTGGTCACTTTCCCAATGGGACGAGCGTCCGCTAAAACGGAGCAACCTTCGCGCGCAATTCCGCGATCGCTTAACTCAAAACCAATCAGTTTTCTTTTCATTCCAAACCGGCGCTCTTCTTCCAGAGCGCGCTTGCCGATGAAATCACTTTTTTCCCAACCTACCGTCCAGCCAAGCCCTGCTTCAAGGGGCGTTGTTTCATCCGTCATGTCATGCCCATACAAAAGGAAACGAGCTTCGAGTCGCAAGGTATCGCGCGCTCCAAATCCAATCGGTCTTAAATCAAATGGTTTTCCTATTTCCATTAAGCGCTGATACAAACGTTTGACTTGGTCAACGGAACAAAATACCTCGTAACCCTTTTCTCCTGTGTAACCCGTTTCAGAGAGCCGGATTTCGCCATAGGGCGAATCAAATTTTACGAAATGATAATAGGAAATCTGACTTAAATCAATCGTGAAAAGTGTGCGAACCACATCGGGACTCTTGGGCCCTTGAATTGCAAGAAGCGCGATCTGGTCACTCACATTTTCAAGCGAGACGCCTTCTTCAAGATGGGTTCTGAACCAATTAAAGTCCTTTTCGATATTGGCTGCGTTGACCACAATCAGATAGGAATTATCATGTTCCTCCATCACCACGAGGTCATCCACAATACCCCCATTTTCCAAACAAGCGGGACTGTAAAGTGCTCGGCCCGGAAATAACTTCTCCACGTCATTGGTAATCCATTGATTGATCAACTCACGCGCTCCCTTGCCGCGGACCAAAAATTCACCCATGTGCGAAATATCGAAGACGCCAACGCCCTGGCGGACGGTTTCGTGTTCCTCAAGAACGCTTGTGTAATAAAGAGGAACATACCACTCTCCAAAAGCGCCAAATCGCGCTCCCAAGTGCTCATGCTCCAAATGGAGCGGCAATTTTCTCAGGTGAGAGATATCGCTCGCTCGAGCGGTCATATAGGGGTCATATAATGAACGCATTATATCAAACAAGAAGGGGACAGGCTACTTTACAGACAAGATGAAAAAGTAGCCTGTCCCCTTCTTGCATGCTTTTTGCATGTGCGAACTGCTAACTTTCAAGCTGATCCAAGAGAAACTGCATATCTGGAGGAAGGTCTGAGGTGAAAAAAAGTTTTTTCTTCGTTTGCGGATGTACGAATCCCAGTTCCTTAG
>JACQQP010000055.1 GCA_016206945.1 Candidatus Omnitrophota bacterium
TATTACTCTCTATTCGCTACTTCATAATCTTTTACTTTAGATTTGCGAATGACCTCACCGAACCAGCTCACCCATCGTTCCTCGCGTTTCTCTTCAGGCAGGTCGGCAAGAATTTTTTCACGGATTTTTTGGCTGATGATCTGTTTTCGGACCGCTTCCTCAAAATCCCGCGCGCTGGCTCTGTAGTTTTGACGGATCCACGCTTGATAAAGTTCCGGCTGAAAACGTCCATCGACTGAAAAGAGTTGTTCAATTTGTGAGCGAACTTCATTGTCGCCAACCGTGATTCCTTCTTCAGATGCTTGGCGGCTTAAGATGATGGCCTGCCAGGCGAGCGCGTGCAGTTCTTCCGTGGATAAAGGTTCGACAGCGGGTTCCGCTTTCGCACGGCTGAGAAGTTCATAGTATCTGCGCATCATCAGAAATTCTTTTTGGGAAATCTTTTCGTTTCCAACAGACCCAACATAGAGAGAATCATCGCTTTTAGAAACCGTCAAGGTGCCGGCTCCCCAAGCGATGAAAGCGAGCACAATCACCCAGATAATCGCTTTGATATTCTTACGGAAAAATTTAAGCACATGCACCTCCTTGCCGACGTGATATTATATGCATCATCCTTGTGTTTTAGAAGGACTTATGCTACCATGCCCCAAATTTAAATCACTTTTAAATAACCTGCAGAATGACCCGTGAAATTCCTTAAGCTATCCATTATAATTCTGTTTCTTTTGAGCCTTCTGAGCGCGGCCGTCACGTTTTATCTTTCCACCATTCGGGAAAATGAAAAAGAAAAGCGCATCTACCTTGAAGGGGTAAAAATAGAACTCGAGGGGAATGTTGAAGCGCTGGAAAGGGAAAGGACAGGACTCAAGGAGAAGGTAACCAAACTTGAGTCCCAAAATCAGGATCTGACGCAGAAATTTGAAGCGGAAAAGGAAGCGCACAAGCGAACACTCGGACTGATACAGGAAAAAGATCAAAGTTTAGAGAGTCTTAGACTGGAAGCGGGTGAGGCGCAAAAGGCTTTTGAGAATGCGCAGAAGAGAAATCGGGAATTGGAACGTATCCTCGATGAGCTGGAAGCCCGTATGCGCCAGGTGGAGAGTCAAAGCACGCCGCCAGGGCCCGGAGCGGGTTATGTTGATGTCAGTGTGGCGCCGGCTCCCTCGGCGCTTGCAGCTGGCTCCCGAACCGACACACCCCAGGTGAGTGGACAAACCGTGGTACCAACCGTGTCACCCGTAACACCGTTACCGAAACCTCCCAAGCGGCGTCGGTTCTTCCCTTTTTTAAGGTCCTCTGAAGAGAAACCAGAAGAGCCTGTTCAAGAAGGAACCCGCGAGGTTCGAGTTGAGCCTCCCACTACGAAAGAGAAAACGATTCCGGAAAGGCCGGCCCCAAAGCCGGAACTCCCTAAAATTGTAGAACCGCCGCGCAAGAGCGATCAGCGAATTGCCGCGGGCAGCGTTCTCCTGATTAACCGAAAGTATAATTTTATCGTGATCAATTTGGGGTCGCGCCAGGGTTTAAGTTTGGATGAAGTCTTACTTGTGCAGAAGGGCGGAAGTGACGTGGCCAAGGTCAGGATTGAAAAGCTTTATGATGACTATTGTGCTGCCTATATCATTGAAGAACAAAGTGAAAATCCGATCGGAGAAGGAGATGTGGTTACGGCCGCTTAATCATTCGATTGCCGAGATTGCGAGCCCCTCTTATGTCCGCAATGACAAGCAGTACGGCGGCGTGGTTTTATCTTTCGCTTTGATTGTCAGCATCCTAAGCCTTCTCGTTCTTCTCGTGATTCAGGTTTTGGACTTGCTCGGTTATCTCCAAATTGCCACATGAAACGGTCGAGCCATTCTTTTTTTGTTATAGCTTGGGCCGCATTTTTTTTCGCGGCAGCGCTTTCGCAAACTTTGGAAGCTCAACCTGCAAGAAACCGTGACGGCATTTTGGAGCGTTTGGATCGCCTGGTGAAAGAGCTTGAGGTCATTGAGAATAAGCTAGAAGCAATTAAAGTCGATCAGGCTGAGATCGTTGAGCAAATTAAGAATTTAAAAATTTGGGTGCGCAGATGAAATTCGTTATGTGCTCCTTTGTTTTTTTTATTGTGCTCACATCCGTAATTGGAAATTCTCTCTTGGCCCAGACCTCAGAAGCCGATTTGCAGAGCGTTGATCGGAAACTTGTTCTTCTTCAAACGAAAATGAATCGCCTCAAGACGATCCAAGAAGAGGTGATTCAGAAACAAGTTGAGATCAAGCAAGAACTCGACAGCCTAAAGATTTGGATCCGCAAAAATCGCAGCTAGAAACCCGCCCCGTTTCCAGGATTCAGGGGACGTACTCGCCACCAGGTGACAAGTCCATTTCTCATCGTCTTGCGATGTTAGGCGCGCTGGCCGATGGGCAAAGCAAATTTTCCAACTTCCTTTATTCTGAGGATTGTCTCAGTACGATCAAGGCGCTTCAAACCATGGGGGTGCCATTTGGGACGGCGGAATTTAAGGAAGGCGGCCCGATTCAAAGCGACGATCTTACCGTAGAAGGAGTTGGCCTTCATGGTCTTTCTAAGCCCCTATCAGATTTGGACTTAGGTAATTCCGGGACTTCGATGCGACTCTTGCTTGGGATTTTGGCAGGGCAACCCTTTGAGGTGCGCCTTACGGGTGATCGGTCTCTGTGTAAGAGGCCGATGCGCCGTGTCACGGAGCCTTTAAGGAAGATGGGGGCCCAAATCACAGGACGCGAAGATGGGAATTTTGCCCCTCTCGTGATTAAAGGAGGGCCACTTTCAGCCATCCGTTGGCAGAACAAAATTTCAAGCGCCCAAGTTAAGTCAGCGATTCTTTTAGCGGGGCTTTATGCCAAGGGAGAAACGATTGTCGAAGAAATGATTTCTTCTCGGGATCATACCGAGCGTCTGCTCGCACTTTTCGGAGCGCCGTTTCGCAAAGTCGATCGCGCCGTTTCTGTGCGGCAAGCCGAGCGACTTCGTGCAGTTCAATTTGATGTCCCAGGAGATTTTTCTTCTGCTGCTTTTTTCATTGCGGCAGCCCTTATGGTTCCTCACTCCGAGCTGGTCATCAGAGGAGTTGGCCTGAATCCAACGCGAATCGGTTTGGCCCAACTGTTACAATCGATGGGCGCAGACCTAAAGTTAGAAGTGACCCAAGATCAAGGAGAGCCCAGAGGGAATATTTATGTTAAGTCGGGTCGGTTGAAAGGGATCACGGTTGGTAAAAATTTGATTCCTCCTTTGATTGATGAACTTCCGATTCTGATGGTCGTTTGCGCTCTCGCCGAAGGGAGGAGTGTGATCCAAGAGGCTCAAGAGCTCAGAATTAAGGAAACCGATCGGATTCGGTCGATGGCGATTGGTCTGAGTGCGATTGGAGCAAAAGTGACCGAGAGGGAAGATGGCTGCGTGATTGAGGGGATTAAGGAATTTCAAGGGGGTACCGTTTCAAGCTTTGGCGATCATCGGACGGCAATGAGTTTCTTAATCGCAGGCCTTTCTTCCAAACGCGGCGTTCTTGTAAAAGACACGGACTGTATTAAGACCTCTTATCCTGGTTTTGAAGCCGATTTAAGGAGTATGTGCGCGCCTTAGGGTTTGGCTCGAGCGCTCGGACTGGTTGTAGGCATGATTGCGCTTGACATGAAAAGAGCTAAACTGTTAAAATCATTTGTTTTTTGAGAGAGTATTCTTACGTGTAACTGCCAACCTTAAGGGAGTCAATGGTTTTATTAGATCAAGTTCTCGGTGTCTTTTCCAACGACATTGGTATTGACTTAGGTACTGCTACCACTCTCGTTTATGTCAAGGGACAAGGCGTTGTCCTTTGCGAACCCTCCGTTGTTGCCATCGAACGAAATACACATCAAGTTCTTGCCGTCGGTGAAGAAGCAAAACGTATGCTGGGAAGAACGCCGGGCAACATCGTTGCGGTACGTCCGATGAAGGACGGTGTCATCGCCGATTTCGATATCACCGAAGCGATGCTCCGTTATTTTATCCGAAAAGTTCACAAACGCAGACCGCTCGTCACACCGCGTGTTGTGATCGCTGTTCCGAGCGGCATCACGGAAGTAGAAAAGCGCGCCGTAAAAGATTCTGCAGAACGTGCGGGAGCGCGGAGTCCTGTCTATTTAGTGGAAGAACCCATTGCGGCGGCCATCGGCGTTGGCCTTCCCGTTCATGAACCTTCTGGAAATATGGTGGTAGATATTGGCGGTGGCACCACAGAGATTGCGGTAATTTCATTGGCGGGAATTGTTTTTTCCAAGAGCATTCGGGTTGGCGGCGACGAATGTGATGAAGCCATTATGAATCACTTGAAGAAAACTTATAATCTTATGATTGGAGAACGCACGGCTGAAGAGACAAAGATCAAGATCGGTTCTGCTTTTCCTTTGGAAGAGGAGACGACCATGGACGTGAGGGGGCGCGATATCCTGGCGGGCCTCCCTAAAACGATCACCGTTTCAAGTGAAGAGATCCGGGAGGCGCTTTCGGAACCGATTTCCCAGATTTTGGAAGCCATTCGGATAACGCTTGAGCGGACTCCTCCCGAACTTTCGGCCGACCTGATTACCCGCGGTCTCATATTGGCCGGCGGCGGCGCTCTATTAAGAGGTCTTGATAAACTCATCAGTGAAGAAACAGGCCTTCCGGTCCACATTGCGGATGATCCCCTGACCGCGGTTGCCCTTGGGACAGGCCGATATTTGAGTGACATCGGCCTTTTGAAACGCCTTTCTGTTAATACGAATAACCACAAACATTTCGAACTTTAACGCGTAGGAGGGGCTTCGCATGTGGTTCAAACGACCCCTCTTTCTCGCAGGAGCAGTGTTGTTTCCGCTCCTGATCGGCGCTACCGCTCCGCGCTATGTCGATCAGTTGAGAACGTTCACGATTAGTTTGAGCCAGCCCTTCCTGGAACTTCAGAATCACTTTTCCGCATTTCTCGACCGCCAAATTCAGTTTCTTGCCGAGTGGCCGAAGCTTCGCATGGAAAATGAGGCCCTTCGCGCAGAGCTTCAACGAATGAAAACAGAACTCGAAGCCAGCCGCGAAATCAAGCGGCAGGTATCCCGCCTTGAAGCACTTCTTCATTTAAAAGGAAAAATTTCGGATCGCTCTGTGGCGGCTCGGGTCATCGGGCGCGATCCATCCCATTGGTCTCGGTTCATCGTGATCAACAAAGGTTCGCGTGACGGCGTTCGGAAAAATACGGTGCTGGTTCATCCTGACGGATTGGTCGGAAAAGTGGTGGCAGCTGGGCGGCATTCGGCACGAGCGATCCTGTTGCCCGATGCTGAATCACGCGCCAGTGCCATGAACCAACGCACGCGAGACGTCGGACTGATCCAAGGGATGGGCTCTTCACGGCTTAAGATGACTTATTTGGATCGATTTTCAGATGTCCAAGTGGACGATCTCATTATCTCATCAGGGCTCGGCGGGATTTATCCCAAGGGGATTCCCATTGGAACGGTTGAAACGGTCGTCAGCGAGAAAAATCATCTTGGACTTTATGCGCTTGTCAAACCTTTTGTCACCTTTTCCAGACTGGAAGAAGTATTATGCGTCTCTTCTCAAACCGGCGGTTGATTTTCGTTTTGTTGGGTTTGCTTTGGATGGAACTTTCTTTGCTGCCTCTTTTTGCCGTGGGGCGCGTTCAACCTGACTTTTTCCTGATCTTTCTTGCTTTTTACGCGTTCCGAGTGAGTTGGAAGCGGATTGTGACGCTTTCTTTTTTCGTCGGTCTGCTTCGGGATCTCGTGACGAACTCATTTTTTGGGCTCGAAACGGCTTCGTGTGTGGGAGGAGCAATCCTCCTTCGTTTTCTCGCGCTTGAATTCGACCGCGAGAAACGCTCCGTTCAACTCGTGAGTCTGTTTGCCTTTTCGTGGGTGACGCTGCTTCTCTTTGTGCTTTTTTCTTTTTTGGTGGGGGAACGGTATCTCTTTGAGGAAGGGATCTTCGTCAACATGTTCCTCACGGTGATTTATACGAGCGGATTTGGCTGGCTTCTGTTTCCCTTATTGGAAAAGTGGCTTAAACCTGCACTGCAGATGAGACAATATGAACTTTTTTAAACTGCGCATTCCGAATGTTCGGTTGTATCTTTTGCAGATTGGAGTCCTGGGGACTTTTCTTTCTTTACTCGTCGGTTTGTTCCACACTCAGGTCATACAAGGCCCCTATTACCGCAGGGCAAGTGAACAGAACCGAATCCGTTTGATTCGTCTCGAAGCGCCACGCGGCAATATCTATGACCGCAATGGTCTCGTGCTTGCAACCAGCCGCCTCGCTTATCATGTCTATGCGATTCCTGAAGATTTTTCGCCCGAGGACACTCCCATCCTGAGCAAACTTCTCGGTCTTCATGAGAAAGTCATTCGCGAAAGACTTTCTGAAGCCCGTCATGCTTCTTTTACGCCCATCCTTTTAAAGCAAGATGTTCCAAAGGAACTGGCCATGAAAATTGAAGAGCGCCGCCCCGAGTTGAATGGCGTTTTTATTCAGATCGGTTTTGTTCGGACGTATCCTTATGGAGATGTGAGTGCCCATCTGGTGGGCTACATCGGAAAAATTTCTCCCGAGGAATACAAAAACTTGGATCCGACCGTCTATCATTATAATGCTCGGATCGGGAGAGCGGGAATTGAGCGAGCCTTTGACAGTTATCTTCGCGGAGAGGATGGAGGAAGGCAGTTGGAAGTCGATGCGCGAGGCGTTCCGATTCGCCTCTTGGGCGAGAAAGACCCGCGCCCTGGCAACGATCTCCGTCTCACCATTGACGTGAAGCTGCAATCGGGAATGAAAGATCTTCTGACGAAACACAAGGGTGCCATCCTCGTCATCGATTTGAAGACAGGTGGAATGCTGGCTGCTTTCACCAAACCCAGTTTTGATCCGAATGCCTTCGTGGCGCCCGGCCGAAGTTCTGAGCGCCTGTCCATCATTGGTTCCAAGGAACGGAAACTCCTCGATCGAAGCCTGAACGGTCTTTACCCTCCGGGTTCCATTTTTAAATTGGTGACCGCCATGGCTGCGTTGGAAGCAAAAGTGATAACGCCCCATACGACTTTTGACTGCCCCGGTTATTTTCGATTTGGCCCAAAATCGCGCGCCTTCAAGTGCTGGTTTCACGAAGGCCATGGGCGCATGGATCTTTACATGGCTTTAGAGCGATCGTGCAATGTCTACTTTTACAATGTCGGCCGCCTGCTCGGCGAAAGAAGGTTAGCAGAATACGCCCGTAAACTGGGATTCGGTTCGCCCGTGGAACTGGAGCTTCCTACAGCGGGAGGTCTTGTGCCCGATGCGGAATGGAAGAAAAATGTCCATCGGGATAATTGGTATCCCGGAGAGACGATTACGTTTGCCATCGGCCAAAGTTATCTTTTGGTAAGCCCCCTTCAAATTTTAAGACTCGTAAGCGCCATTGCAACAGATGGAACCATCTTCAGCCCGGTATTGGTCTGGGAGGAATTTAAAAACGAGAGGAAGGATTTGGGAATTTCGGTCAAATCAGACACGTTTCGCACGATTCGCCAGGGGATGCTGCAGGCAGTTTCCTCGAATCGGGGCACCGCACAGTTGGCCAGGGTCAATTTCGCGAAATTGGCCGCAAAAACAGGGACGGCGCAAGCCCCGCCCGGAGAACCCCATGCGTGGTTTGGCGGTTTCTTTCCTTTTCAGAACCCGGAAATCGCATTCGTGGTCTTCGTTGAACGCGGAAAATCAGGCGGATTTGCGGCCGCACAAGTTGGAAAGAAATTGGTCTCTCTTTATCATGAACTTCGCAGTCCCTCGGTTTCTTAAGCAGATTCATTGGCCGCTTGTCATTCTAACGGTGCTGTTTGCCGTTCTTGGAATCTTTGAAATTTACAGCGCTTCCTTTCGAGAGGGGGGAAGTTACGCTTCAAAACAGCTCTGCTGGTTATTTGTTGGGCTGCTTGTGTTCTTCGCTACGATGTGGCTTGGCTACCGTTCTTTTCTTGATCTCGGCTATCTCTTTTATGGGCTTACCATTGGAATGCTTGTTTGGGTTTTGTTCTTTGGCGAGTCCGTTTCGGGAGCTCAGCGTTGGATTTTTCTGGGGCCGTTTGCATTGCAGCCGTCCGAATTTGCGAAGGTCGCAACGCTTTTAACCTTGGCGAATTTCCTGGCGGCGCGAAGTCCAGTGGAAAAGCAAAAGCGCACGTTCCTCATGGCGAGTGTTCTTGTCGGCCTTCCAACCTTGCTTGTGTTGAAGCAGCCTGACTTGGGTTCGGCCCTCGTGTTCCTTCCTCTCTTTTTGGCAATGATGTTCCTATGGGGGATTAGATTCAGATATCTGATCCTTCTTTTCTTAATGGGGTTGTCGAGCCTGCCCCTTCTTTGGCATATTTTGAAACCGTATCAGCAGAAACGGATCCTGGTTTTTTTTAATCCTCAGATCGATCCAATTGGCGCGAGCTACACGGCGATTCAGTCGAAAATTGCAGTCGGCTCCGGCGGGCTTTTTGGGAAAGGCTGGCTCGGCGGCACTCAGACGCAACTTGACTTTGTCCCAGAGCACCATACCGATTTTATTTTTAGCGTCGTCGCAGAGGAATTTGGTTTCCTGGGCGCTTTTTTTCTCGTGATTTTGTTCCTGCTTCTCATTTCTTATATTTTTCAGATCATGCAGCAGACGACCGATTTTAGAGCGCGTTTGCTTGCCGTTGGAATTGCGAGCGCCATCGCTTTTCAGGTGTTCGTCAATATCGGAATGACGATTGGGCTTGCCCCCATCACCGGGATTCCACTACCCTTTATCAGTTACGGCGGTTCTTCCTTAATCGCAAACTTCTTCATCCTGGGCCTCCTTGCGAGTGTATACAAGGAACGGTCTATTTTCTGAGTTGAAATAAAGCCTCGCGGTTTCCTTCAAACGCTTTTTCGCTCATTTACGGATCCTTAGTAGAAGTTTTTCGACTTATTTTCGTGCTTAAATAATGCAAGTCATTTACCCAAAATAGATTACATGCATTAATTGTCTTCGGGTTGAGGGGGCAGATTAGCCCATATTTAGCTGGACACATGGTATACTTATAAATATTATTTAATTAGTTGGTAAAGCTCTTATAAAGTGAGCATCCCGTGGTGGGCATATGAAAGAGAAATCCAACCTGATCAACAGATTTATCGCCTTTTTAGTCCTCATTTCTTTCACTCTGTTAAACACGTCTTATCGAACTTATGGTTATGCTGAGACTCCTCCCCCAGACGGGGTCCCGCAAGGGAAGGGAAGCGTCCATCCTCACCACGGGATTAGTCAAGCGGATCCAATGGCCCTCATTGGGTCCCTGAAGCTTCCCGAGGAGCTCGGCACCATTCAAGAGGTGTATGTTCCCGATGTTTTTGGAAAAGAGCCTCTGTCATCCCCGATTATAACGAGCGGGAGTGACAAGAAGTTGGATCGCCTCGTCATTTACCTTCAGAGCGCCCACGCCAATTATGATTCGGAAACGAACAGTAAAAGGATCATCGAATTCCTTCAGAAGGAATATAACCTTCCGCTCGTTCTTTTGGAAGGCGGTGAAGGCGCTCTCGACAGTTTGTTTTTCAAGTCCTTTCCGGATGAGGGACTTAAAGAAAAAGCGCTTCTCGATTATGTCCGTAAGGGCGACCTTTCCGGGGGAGAAATTTCATCAATTCTAAACGAAGCTCATCACACAAAATATTTCGGAATTGAAGCGGAAGGTCTTTATGAGGAGAACAAGGAGGCATTTCTTAGGGCGATTGAAAGAGAGGATGAAATCAGGGCGGCGCTTGAGAAGATTGAGGCGGAGCTCATCGCTCAATCAAAAACGATTTTTACTGAAAAGGTTCAATTTTTTTATGAAAAGCACTCCGCTTTCCATGCCGAAGAGGTTAATTTGATGGAGTACATAAAGGAATTGAAAGAATTCTATGAAACGGCGAGTGAGCGAAGCGGTGAAACGGACAGTGTTCACGGGTCCTTTGGCTCTCGCATTCGGCGATTCGAATTAGATTATCCTGAACTCGGGAAGATTCTAGCGGCCCAATCCAATGAAAAGCGTTTCGAGGGCGAGGATTTTGATGTCGCCATGACGAAAATGGTTCAAGCGTTCCGCGAGAAGGTTCTTCCAAGGCTGCCGAAGCCGAAGCAGGTGGAAATGAATCAGCTGATTCAGATGCAACGAATCGGCCACCTGAGTGAGGGATTGCTTGTGAAACGAATCGAGCAACTTTCGCGCGAGATGAATTTTGTTTTTCAGACGCCTGAGGTTTTAATGCCAGCCGCACAGCATGCCGCCACGCTCTCATCGATCAAGGGAACAAAGCTATTTGATGAACTCGCGCGTTTGGAGCGGGATTTGAGCGAGAGGCTTCCAGAAAGCGAAGGTGAAGGCGCGCTTTTAAGGGATTTTCATCACCTTGAGATGCTTAAGAATTTTGCCCGCCTTGAGATTGTCCATGAGGATTGGCAGCTGCTTCGCGAATGTGGAATGCGGAATGCGGAGTGCGGAATGGATCTATTGCAGGGCCGTCATCGCGAGGAGGCCCGTAGGGCCGACGTGGCGATCTCGAATGCTGAGATTGCTTCGCCCGCCAGAGAACTTTGGCGTGCTCGCAATGACGTCGATTCTCTGTTTGCGGATCATTTCCGCTTCTACGAACTCGCTTGCGCGCGCGATGAAGCCCTTTTCCGGAACGCATTGAAGTTAATGGAAAAGGAAGATGCAAAAATGGCGCTCATTTCTACCGGAGGGTTTCATTCGGAAGGAATCACGAAAAGGCTTAAGGACGAGCGCATTCCTTACATTTTGATCAGCCCCAAAGTGAATCAAATAGGAGACCGCGCGAATTATTTGAGCGTGATGCGAGGCCATCGGTCGTTTATGAAATATTTCAATGGAAGCCTTTGGGATGCGCTCGCCCAAGATTACGCAGCAAAACTTGCGGCTTCGCTGAAGGAATCCGAATTGACGCCGAGCCTAAAAAAATGGCGCGACCGGATCATTCAAAATTCGATTGCCGAGGGGCGCATCACCGATGCCGGCCAGTATACGAAATATGTGGATGCGCTGGTGCAGGCGCTTCGCAAAGAATACGAAAAAGGAAGCGATATTGATGCGCTTTCTGGCGATCAAATTCGGAAGAAACTTGAAGCGGAACTGAACTCTTATTTAGGTACCTATTTTGATAAATTAGAGTCACTTCTTAAACAGAGACTTAATATTTTCGGCGGAGGCCTTAAGGAACTTTGGAAAACCGGAGATATAACACCTGAAACCATTGGAAAACTCATCGATCGAATAAATACGGTCAAAACTTCAAACCTGGCACTCAAACTTGCGCTTACCCATCAGGATCTTGGCGGCGCGTTGGAAACTTTAAAGGGTTTTGATGCAGCTGACCGCGAGGATGTTTTAAAGCGCGTTCAAAACTTGAGTCCAGATGGTTTAAAACAACTCCGCGCTTTAATCCAAGCCGGCATTTCTGCCGAATCAGCCGAGCTTGCCGCGGCGCTTCAAAGGCATCCAAAGAGTTTTGTAGATGAGGTTCTTAATCAAGCAAGTCAAATTGAAACTGAAAAAATCGTTGACGCTGTTCGTGCTGAAATCCGGCCGATTTCTCCCGTTTCTACTCCAGGACCGCATGCGGTCCAACCCATTCCCAAAGTTGAAGGGAAAAAGGTACCTCATGAAGACGATGCGGAGGCACGTGAACGTAAGCCCGAAGTTCCTCCAGCCGTTACCAGACAGCGAGAAATGCCAGACGGCAGTTTGGAAATTCAAAAAGGTGTCGACATGGTTACGATTTCAAAAGAAGCTCGCCAGAAACTCGAAGCCGAAAAAAAACAAGCCGACACTCCCCGCGCCGAGGCGCGGACAACAAATCAAGGCGAAGAAAGTAAACAAATCGTGGAATTTGCAAAAGAAGGTAACCATATCGATCCTAAAAAACCTCCTTTCTCATCAGGCTCATTCATTAAAACGGTATCATAAGCAGGAATAATACAGTTTGGATCATGGACTACTAATGGCAAGCGACCTACTGTTATGCTTTCGCTTCAACTTAATAAAGGAGAGGAGGTTACAATATCGAAGAAGTACTTGGA
>JACQQP010000044.1 GCA_016206945.1 Candidatus Omnitrophota bacterium
ATATTATCCATGCTGAGTGATTCTTCGATCAGATATCCCGTCAAAAACTCTAAGGCGGACTGTTTCCCTTTAAACAAATAAACTCCGATATTGAAGATCAGGGCGAGGCTCACCCAAAAACAGGTCATCCATAAAGATTCCTTGATCTTCACGGCATGTGCCTTACGCTGGAAGACACTAAGATCAAGTGTAAGCATCGCAAGGATAAAAATAAGAAATCCGCCCCACGCTAAGACTTCATTTGTCACAGGCTTACCTCTCGCTCCTGGAACGATTGAAAACTGGATAACGGTCAAAAGCCGAACGCGCAATCTTAAGGATCAAATCCTGATAACTCAAGCCCTTTTTCTGTGCCAAAATAACGATATCCCCGGACACTGGCGAAAGCCCTGGGAGCGGATTCACTTCCAAAAAGTAAAACTTTTCTTTTGAATCCAAGCGAAAATCAAAGCGCGCCATATCCCGTAATCGCAAAGTATTGAACAGCTTTAAGACCTGTGCCTGAAGCGCCTTTTCTTGTTCGGAATGAAGCGGCGCAGGAACCAAATACGCGACTTGTTCCTTCCAGTTTCGTTTTACCTCAAGCGAATAGCAAAAATCTTTCCTCTGAGGATCCCGAAATTTAATTTCCATGATTCCCAGAATGACTGCGGGATTATTTCCAAACACGCCAACTGTTATTTCACGCCCGCGAATATATTCTTCAACCAGGATGGGCTCGCCAGGATAATCTTTAAAGATGCGCCCTACTTCCCTCTCAAGTTGAGCGCGGTCTTCAACTCGTGATGAAAGCCGAATTCCCATGGACGATCCTTGCCAAAGCGGCTTCACAAAGAGCGGAAATCGGGGAGGAACTTGATCCAAATCAGTCCTGTCTTCAAGCACGCAAAACTCCGGTGTCAAAACCCCGCAAGAAGCCGCGATCCGCTTTGCAAGCGCCTTATCAAGTGTGGTAGCAAGACCCAAAGGATCTGAACCCGAATAAGGAATTCCAATAAGTTCCAAAAGAGCCGGAATGTGAGCCTCCCGATTCCGGCCGCGAAAGCCCTCCGCAATGTTAAATACAAACTCGATTTGAAAGCGCTTTATTTTCTCGAGCACGCTGAGATCTCCGCCCAAGAGAAACACCTCGTGTCCTCCTTGCGAAAGGGCATTTTGAATCGCGTCAATCGTTTCTGGGGAATCCAACTCTTCGGCAATATCTTCAGGAACGTGAGGGGCTGATGAGGCGGGAATATCTGTTTTTAGATTAAACGTAATTCCAATACGCACAAGAAAAAATTATACCCTTTTCTCTGGACCGTTTGAGCGCCGAAACTTACCATTGACCAAAACCCAATCTCGCTGCCCATGATAATGCTTCTCCGAACGAGGTCTTAGGAAACTGGCGTGATATTTCTTCCGCCGATTGAAACGTTCGTTAGAATAAAACGAATGCTTTTTAATATGGGCCTCGTCTGTTTTCTCTTCACGGACCGGATGTTGATACTCAAACACAAAACCCTCATAATTCCTCAAAAGGATTCCATCGCGCGTCTCGCCCAAGAAATAATTCGGGCCCATTGGAATTTTGCCGCCGCCTCCAGGAGCATCGATCACATATTGCGGAACCGCAAAACCGGTGGTATGGCCTCTCAGGCCTTCAATGATTTCAATTCCCTTCCAAATCGAAGTTCGTAAATGCTCCGTTCCCTGTACGGGATCGCATTGGTAAAGATAATAAGGACGAACTCCAATCTGGAGCAATCCATGACAAAGGGAACGCATGATCGGAAGACTGTCATTCACATTTTTTAAGAGGACGCTTTGATTATTCATGGGCATGCCGCCGCGCTGGAGCCTCTCGCAAGCTTGAGCAGCCTCGCGCGTAATTTCCCGTGGATGATTAAAGTGCGTGTTGACCCAAAGGGGACGATATCGAGAAAGCATCTCGACCAGTTCTGGATCAATTCTTTGGGGCAGCACCACCGGAAACCGAGTTCCGATGCGGATGATTTCGATGTGCGAAATGGATCTGAGTTTCGCAAGAACCCGCTCCAGTTTCACGGTCGCCAGCACCAGAGGATCTCCTCCTGAAATTAATACGTCCCTCACCTGTCGCGTTTTCGCGAGGTATTCCATCATCCGGTCCATTTCACGATCATCCCGTGTCCACGCCCCTTCTTCCCACTCCCGCTTCCGCGTACAGTGGCGGCAATTCATGGGACAAAGGTTGGTCACCTGCATCAGCACGCGATCAGGATAACGGTGAATGAGCCCAGGAACCACCATATCCTCTTCCTCCTGAAGCGGATCGGGTTCACCGAAATGAGTTAATTCAATTTCCTCGCGGACAGGAAGGGACTGAATCCGAATGGGATCCTTGGGGTCGTCGAAATCAATTAAGCAAAGATAATAAGGAACAATAATGGGAGGATATTTCTCAATCACGCGGCTCAGAACGGCCCGTTCCGATGGAGCCACCTTACCGTAAGCCATAACGCTTTCAAGCGACGTAGCGGCGTGACGGAGCTGCCAATGCCAGTCGTTCCATTCGGCATCGGCGACTTTGGGAAACAGCTGCCTGCGCCTTTCTTCAAGGTCCCACGTCGAAGAAACGTCCCTCTTTAGAAGGAACTGACCGTTTTCGCTCATTCTTAAACCATCCTAATGTGAGCGTGCTTGCAATTAACAAATCACAGGGTTTCCGAGCGCTCGCGCGCTTTTTTTGTATCGACCGTTCCCGTAAAACGTTGATTAGGAACAAAACCTGTCATCCTGAGCCCCGTTCGCCAAAATTCGGACGAATCCCTGCCTCGCCGGCAGGCAGGCGTCCTCTGGCGGATAGGGGCGAAGGATCTTTGAGATCCCTCGCTTCGCTCGGGATGAGGGGTCGGCGAACTTCTTTCCTCCCCCTCATTTATACCACACGCATCTTGGAAATCCAAAGATAGGGAAAAAGACTTGCCCCCATCTCGCCATCTTTTAGGAGAATCTGCTCTTTGGTTCGACCGACCACCGAACCCAAAATTGAAAAAAGGGAATCGTGATAGCGCAGGTGATCCACCCGCCCTACAATCTCGCCCTTTTCAATGTAAAGGCATCCGGCCGTTGCCAGACCCGTCACCTCTAATTCCTTTTCCCTGACGAGCGTATGGTACCTGATTTTATTCAGAAATATTCCGCGCTTGACCTTCTTAAACAAGTCGGCTAATGAAAGGGGACCTGAATCTACGATTAAGTTCTCTGGATAAATTGAGTGTTCCCGCATGCCGCGGGCACTGTTGCCTTTTGAAAGGAGTTCTTTTAAGACGCCTCGATCTACGAGCGCCAACTTTTTTCTTGGCATTCCTTCCGCATCAAACGGGACGCCAAATTGCTTTGGATGGCTTACGTCCTCACGCAGTGTAAACGCCTCAGAAAAAATACGTTTTCCAAGAAGCCCAGAAAATAAACTTTTACCTTCCTCGTAAAGCTCGAGACTAAAGTGGTGCCGTACGGGTTCGATCATCTCGACAAAGGCACGCGGCGAAAGAATGCATTCATAGGTACCGGGTTTTAAAGATACCTCGCCTCGCGCGGCTTCCTTTGCTAATCGGATGGCTTCTCGGGTCACCGAACCCACGTCCAACCTTGCCGGGTCCGGATGATAAAAGCTCGCATAGCCTTTGCCCGCTCCCCGCGTAATCGTTGCTCCGAAGCGTACGGCCGTCGCCGGGTGAGAAAGTTGAAGACCACGAGAATCCGCCACATAAAAAAAGCGCTCATAAGCCGAATAATAACCGTTCGCACTCGACTTCTCGCGGCGAATGGGCTCAAGTCCTTCTTCGATCGCACGGGCCGCCATTTCTGGGGTCGCCTCAACCTGAAGCGGGAAATGCTCTCTCACGATCGGATAGCACACTTTCCCCTCACCCCAACCCTCTCCCCTCAGGGGAGAGGGAAGGGTGAGGGGCTTTAAAGAACTGATGAATTTCCTAAGCCGCCTGAGAGCCTCCTGAATTCCTTTTTGTGAACAATCATCGGACTCTACGGAAAGAGGGCCTTCGGGCCCGAACAAACTGATTCTATAGAACAACAGATCTTGGAAACCATTTTGATACACACCATTGTTGGTAAAACGAACGAGGACTCCTTTTTTGACTCGGATGAACACTTGGAGTGGAAGTGGACCGCCGAGGCGTAAAATTCGAGCACCCATCTCTTCTATTTTATCCTTCATGAGAATTGTTCCTAAATCTCAAACTCTCCCGAACCTAATGTTTCGAAACCGAGCAGCGCTTACGCCATGACCCACAAAAGCTTCTTGATAAGGACCACCCTTGCCGCAGTCGTCAAAACCCCAAAAATCCCATTCTTTTTTGCCCGCGACCCAATCGCACGATCGCCAGAAATCAAGGGTATTGCTGTGGTAAACTGGAAAACGGACGAGGCCGATCACTTTTCCATCGCGAATGTGATAGCCCATTTCACCACCAATTTGGAAATCGAGCCGAAGTTCATCAATGGACCAACTGAATTCATTGTCCATTAAGATTCCTTCCTTTGTTCCACGAATGATTTCACGTAAATTTCCCTTTCCTGGAAGGAGACTTAAATTGGTCATGCGGATCAGCGGATAATGCGACCAATCTTCGGCCACCATATTGGCGCTCGACTGAGGCTGATTAAGGAAATAAGCGGTTTCACGGCTCGTTAAATATTCCTTAAAAATCCCGTGACGCAAAACTTCAGTGTGCCTCGCCTCTATG
>JACQQP010000042.1 GCA_016206945.1 Candidatus Omnitrophota bacterium
ATTTTTGAGTGATCCCTTCCGAATGGAAACCGCCGGTGACGACAACGGAGATCTTGGCTTTCTTCTCATGCAAAGTACGGAGGAGGTTTTCAAACAGGGTTTGATCACGCTGGGTGGCTAATTCATAGAAGCGAAAATGGTCAATGAATAGAGATTTCAGATGAGCGAATCGGCGAAACGATGTATCGGCGTATGGGCGAATATTCTCCGATTCTCCGATACGCCCATTCACCCATTCTTGAAGCTGCTGCCATTCTCCGTGAACCAACTCAAGTTCCTTCAAATTCCTCAGCATCTGAAGCGTATGAAGATCTTTGAGGAACTCTCTTTCTTCCTGTGTTTTCGGCAATATTTGCCTCAACTCACCTTCAAGTGCTTCAAGTTGATCAAAGAGCCTTGTTCCTTTAATGGAAGAAAGAGTTTTTGCATACGTCGTCGAAGGTTTCAAAACTTCTGGAACTTCCATTGAAAAATTGACTTCGCGCGCCACTTCCTTCATGCGCTTGACGAGCATTCCTTGAGCCAGATGCCCAAGGCGCTCGAGCTGAATCATCTGATTCAGCTCCATCTGCTCCTCGCGCGGAAGCCGAGCGAGCACTTTCTTTTGGAAGGCTCGGATCAGGAGCGTCAAGGCGGTGTCATAATCTTCACCTTTAAACCGTTTCTCACCTTCTTCCAAATCAATAATCTTAGCCAGCTCAGGGTATTGAGTTTCGAAAGCAGACTCACCCGCGCCCGATTTCAAGTATAGCTCCCGAAGCAACTTCAGATACTCGAGCAAATCAATTTCTTCCCGTCGGAATAATTTGTTCTGCTCATGGAACGTTTGGGAGGAACTTGAAAGTAAAGTTTGGATCTCACCTTCCAGTTTCATTTCCATTTCATCAAGCACGCGACCAATTTCAGGCCCTTTCTGGAGGGCTTTGAGGAAAGCGTCTTTGTTCTGATTGTAGAGGGCTTGTGTCTCGATTCCGTAATATTCGGTGTCATACGCCTCATTTAAAATAGAGGCGATCTCGGCGCCCGAAAGCTCTCCCTTGTTGACATAATCATTCAAGATTTTTTCTTTGGCTCGCTCGTCAGGAAACGATTTAAAGAAAAGGCTGTCCAGCCTTCCCTCGCCTCCTTCCAAGAGAACCAACGGGAGACCATATTCCTTTTGAAAGAATTCGATGAGCTTTCTCGTATTTGTCTCGGAATCGAAATTCGTGTGGGCGGATTGAAGGTAAATCACGAGTCCATCAGTCCACGGTCCATGGTCCACAGTCTTCTGTGTGGACTGTGGTCTATAGCCCATTGAATCAGTTGGTATAAACATCTCTTGAATACTGCCGAGCTCCTCGGGAAGCGTCAGGGAACCAATGAGAGCCATTGGATCCACAGCTCTTGTCCCATAGCGTGGGGAAGCACTTCCCAAAGGAGGCTCAGCGTAGGTGTTCAAAGGATTTATAAATAGATTTAAAGAAGTGAAGGAAAGGAGCACAAAAAAAGCGATGAATTTTCGAAACAGAAATTTTGGAAATTTGAGTTGTCTCATAGTCGCTATGGGAACCACACCAAAAACTTGTAAGAATTATACTATATTAACCAACCCTTGGTTAGCAAATTCCAAATAAGTACTTTTTAAACTTCAAAAGAAATTCTAAGTCGTTACAACCAATATTCTTAAATGGCTCAAGGATAGCTCGGTGCCAGTTCCAGCTGGAACAGATTTTTATCTGCTGCAAATTAGGTGGGCAAAACAAGCGGCATTAAAACCTGAATCAATGTTGACTACGGCTACTCCTTGGGCACAAGAATTAAGCATGGTCAGGAGCGGCGCGACACCCTTAAAACTAGAACCGTAACCAACACTGGTAGGTACAGCAATGACTGGTTTCGAAACCAATCCCGCCAAAACGCTTGGAAGGGCACCTTCCATTCCGGCAATGCAAATGATGACATTCGCCTTCTCAATTTCCGGAATGTGATCCAAAAGACGGTGCAAACCCGCTACCCCTAAATCGTAAAAGGTTCTTACTTTTCTTCCCACGGCTTCAAGCGTAATCCGCGCTTCTTCAGCAATGCATATATCGCTCGTACCTGCTGTCACAATAGCAACCGACCGATTCCTATTCAAAAAGGGGACAGGTACATTGTGCGCACAGTGTACCTGTCCCCTTTTTGTACTCGAATAAGCGATCTGCCCTTTTTTGGAATAGGAAAGTTGTTTGAATCTCCTTTCCAACTTTCGGAAGCGTCTCTCATCAAGCCGCGTAATAAGAATGGGATTGTGTTTTCTGAGTAGGGCGCTTGTGATCTGCTCAATTTGTTCCAACGATTTTCCTGGCGCATAAATTACTTCTGGAAGGTTCTTTCTTAACATCCGATGGTGATCCAGATGAGCAAAATGAAGCGACTCGTATGAGAGGTGTCGAAGGCGATCAAAGGCTTTTTTAGGCGAGAGCTTCTTCTTGGATACTCTTGCTAAAATTCCTTGAATGGCTTTCTGGGTATACATAAGATAAAAAGTTACAGGAGGATACAGAAGGTTACATGAAGTTACAAGAGGTTACGCAACTTCTTGTAACCTTTCGTAACGTTCTGCAACGTCTCGTAACCTTTATTTTACACATCGCGGGCGCCCAGTTTTCGACCGATCCAGGAAAACGCGACCAAAACAAGAAGAGTGATGATCGTGGCGATAAACGCTGCGCGGAAATAACCCACACCGCAGGCAAGTCCAATTCCGGACGCGGTCCAAAGTCCAGCCGCCGTCGTCAAACCTTTGATCCCAGTTCCAGACCGGATAATCGTCCCGGCTCCGATAAAACCAATTCCCGTGACCACTTGTGCAGCAATGCGCCCTGGATCAACGCCCACCTGTGAACCATATACATCAAAGATATGAACCGAAACCAGCATGATCAGCGCAGAACCCAGCGAAACTAATGAGTGAGTTCTAAAGCCCGCCACTTTTCCGTGAAGCTCACGTTCAAATCCAATCAATCCTCCAAGAACAATCGCAATTCCCAATCGCGCCACAATTTCAATGTCTGTGCTTGAAAGTTCCATTGGTAACCTCTCCTATTTTCAAAGAAGGATCAGCAATCATTTTGTAATCCGAACGAACTCCTTGGCGATACAAAGTATATCCAAGGCGAGCAATCATAGCCGCGTTATCTGTCGTCAATTCAAGAGGAGGTAGAAACAGTTGCATTCCCCGTATCCGAGTTTCCTGCGTCATCAAAAAACGAAGCCTCGAATTGGCACTGACACCTCCTCCGACGACCACATTATTGATGCCTTCTTCCTCACAGGCAAGAATCGTCTTCTCCACCACCCATTGCATGACAGCCTCCTGGAAACTGGCACAGAGGTCGCGGACGAATTCCCCCTCACCCTTCCCTCTCCCCCTTAAGGGGGAGAGGGTGGGGGTGAGGGGGGCATGCTCAACCAAATTCAACACGGCGGTTTTAATCCCGCTGAAACTAAAATCGAAGCGTCCCGCTTGCCTTGGTCTCGTAAACGAAAATGCCTTCGCATTCCCCTTCTGCGCCAATCGATCTATCATCGGACCTCCGGGATAACCGAGACCTAAAATCTTGGCAACCTTATCGTAGGCTTCGCCAATGGCATCGTCCACCGTTTCACCAAGAAGTTCATGACGATGATTCCGATACCGAACCAAACTGGTATGTCCGCCCGATACGATGACACCAATGAACGAGGAAGGTTTTCTCCTTCCAATGAAATTGGCTTCAAGATGCGCTTCTATGTGATTGACTCCAATGAGCGGAATGTCCATTGAGAAACTCAAGGCTTTGGCGAAAGATACGCCTACAAAAATGGATCCAATCAGACCGGGCCCGCGTGTGACCGCAACCAAGTTAATCTTTTCTGGTTTGATTCCCGCTTCTTTGAGCGCTCTTTGATAGACGTAATCGATTGCTTCAAGACAATGCCGAGATGCAATTTCAGGAACGACACCTCCAAAGGGTTTGTGCCTGAAGAGGCTTGAAGAAATAACGTTGGAGAGGATTTTGTCCTTCCCTTTCAAAACCGCACACGCGGTTTCGTCACAGGAAGTCTCAATGCCGAGTGTGTACCTCACATGAGATCCTCTAGAGACGAAATTTCAAATCCCTCGGCTTCCAAACGCGGAATCGCTTCTTTGATGGCTGAAAGTGTATTCTCGCGATAATGTCCAATGGCGACGGCCCTTCCTACTTGTTTCGCTACCCGTGCCGCTTGTTCGATCTGCTCTTTTATATATTCAACCTCATCAACATTATCCAGAAAAACATCGCGTTGAAACGCAGGAATGCCGACTCCAAACGCCACCTGATGAGCCACCGAATTTGGATGGGTCATGCTGTCCAAGAAAAAAAGATTTCTGCGCTTCAACTCTTTAAGAATCAGATACATGAGCCCGCGATCTCTCGTGGCAAGCGAACCCATGTGATTGTTGAGGCCTGTCACACCAGGTACGCTCGCAAAATTCTGATTTAAAGTTCGCCTCACCTCGCCGGTACTCATACGGACTGAGATCGTTCCAGGACCTGGGTCATCGTCGTTCTCAGGCTCTAAAGGAAGGTGAAGGATGGTTTCAAATCCATGTTTCTTGCCTTCCTCCGCAAAGAATTTTGAGTAGGTCACCTGCGGCAAAATAGCGAGCGTGACCGGACGCTCCATCGAAAACAAAAGATCGTTATAATGCTTGTTATGACCCACATCATCGATGACAAATGCAATTCGAGGTTTCCACACCTGTTCCCCCATTGGTGTCGGATGAAACAATTCTTCCGTAACGCGGGCGGCCTCTTCTATCAGAGAGGCCTTCGGAAGTTTCGTTGGTAAAACGGCAGGAACCACGGTCGCCGGCACAGATGAAGCAATCGCTTCCTTTTTGAACGCCTTTGGCTTTTCAACCTTCTTGCGCCATTCAAGTCGATTCCCTGACCTCATTTGCCCTACGCCATAGCCAAACAAACTGCCGAGGACAAAGGTAATTACCACAACCGGAATAATTGGATAATCTTCTAAAAACTTTTTGATTGAACCAGACTTACGCTTTGCCACGAGTCGATAGTGCCAATTTTTTAGACAGAATCTCGTTAATCATTCTTGGATTTGCTTTTCCCTGCGTCTCTTTCATCACCTGCCCTACGAGAAAACCAATTGCCTGCGCTTTACCTGACTTGACCTCATCAGCCACTTTGGGATTTGCCTGAATCACCCTTTCAGCAATCTCTTCAAGCAACCTTGTGTCAGTCACTTGAACCAACCCTTTTTCCCTCACAATCGCTTCGGCAGATTTTCCGCCTTCGAACATTTCGGGAAGGACGTCTTTTGCCATCTTTCCACTGATGGTGTTGTTCTCAATTAAACGGATCAGTTCTGCAAGGTCTTTGGGCTTCACTGGAGACTCTTGAATCAAAACTTTCTTGAGGTTCAACAAGGCAAGAAGTTCCGATTGAATCCAATTGCTCAACATCTTAGGACTTACCTTCTCGCTCGCCGACGCCTCGAAATAATCGGCTAATGATTTCTCAGAGACCAACACATACGCATCATATTCCGAAAGCCCGTATTGCTTTTGAAAACGTTCCAATCGAACCTGTGGCAGTTCGGGAAGTGATTTCTTGATTTCATCAATTCGCGTGTTCGTGACTGAAAAAGGTACCAAGTCAGGTTCCGGGAAATAACGGTAGTCATGCGCGTATTCTTTCGAACGCATGCTTAAGGTTTCGCCTTTCGATTCATTCCAAAGCCGCGTCTCTTGAATAATCTTCTCACCGCTTTCGAGCGCCTCGCTCTGCCGCTTGATTTCATAAGCGAGCGCTTTCTGAACCGCCTTGAAAGAATTCATATTTTTAATTTCTACTTTGGTTCCAAATGGAGCATCTCCCCGCGTTCGCACCGACACATTCGCATCGCAACGGAGGCTTCCCTTTTCCATATCACAATCGCTGACGCCCAAATATTGAAGGATCGCCTTTAAACTTACCAAATATTGAAACGCTTCTTCCGGCGAACGAAGATCCGGCTCCGATACAATTTCAAGAAGCGCTACGCCTGCGCGATTATAATCCACCCAACTCCCATCCTTAATTCCCTCATGAAGAAGCTTGCCCGCGTCTTCTTCAAGATGAGCGCGTGTGATTCCGATTCTCCTCCCCCTCACCTTTGCCCTCTCCCCCTCCGAGGGGGAGAGGGAGGGGTGAGGGGGTGTAGGGGCGGGTTTGAAACCCGCCCCTACAACCATCAAATATCCTTTTGATGACACAGGCATATCGTATTGGGAAATTTGATACGCCTTTGGAAGATCAGGGTAGAAATAATTTTTCCGATCAAACTTGATGCGAGGTGAAACTTGACAGTTGAGCGCGAGCCCCACTTTGATGGCAAGTTCAAGCGCTCTTTCATTGAGCACAGGAAGCGATCCAGGCAATCCCAAACAAACGGGACAGGTATTCTCATTCGGTTCACGGCCAAACTCAGTCGAGCAAGCACAAAAAATCTTGCTCTCAGTTTTGAGCTGCACATGAACTTCCAGTCCGATTACAGGTTCATAAGTACTCATATAATATCTTTTCCGTCATCGCGAGCATTTTCATAACTTCGGGTGTTGTTCACACCACTTGGTTGCATTTTCATAGGCAGATGCCACACGGAAAATCGTTTCCTCATCGAAAGGCTTCGCCATCAATTGCATTCCAATAGGTAGGGGCGGGGTGACCCCGCCCCTACTGAATCCACAAGGAATGCTCATCGCCGGAACGCCTGCCAGATTGGCCGAAATCGTGTAAATATCTGAAAGGTACATCGAAAGCGGGTCGTCCAATTTTTCTCCCAACTTAAACGGCGGAGTGGGCGCTGTCGGTCCTAAAATCACATCCACTTTCTTAAATGCTTCGTCAAAATCTTGTTTGATGAGCGTCCGTACCTTTAAGCCCTTGAGGTAATAAGCGTCGTAATACCCCGCAGAAAGTACAAACGTCCCAAGAAGAATCCTCCGCTTGGCTTCAGCACCAAACCCTTGATCACGGGTTTCAAAATACATTTCACGGAGGTCTTGTGTTTCATGTCGAAAGCCATATTCGACGCCATCGAAGCGGCCAAGATTGGAACTCGCTTCAGCCACGGCGACCACATAGTAAACCGCAACCGCATATTTCATATGGGGAAGATCGATCTCAACCACCTGAGCGCCCAAATCCTGCAAAACTCGGACTGCTTCTTTAATGGATTTATCAACTTCCGGATCAAGACCCTTGACAAAATATTCTTTGGGCAGTCCAATTCTAAGACCCTTGACATTGATTCCAAGAAACATTGTGTAATCAGGTACAGGGACATTAGCAGAAGTAGAATCGAGCCCATCATGTCCCGCAAGCACATTCATGAGAAGAGCGGCATCCTCTACGGTTTTCGTAATCGGACCGATCTGATCCAGGCTGGAACCAAAAGCAACCAACCCATAACGCGAAACCCGACCGTAAGTCGGTTTAAGGCCGACCACACCACAGAAACTGGCCGGCTGCCTGATGGATCCGCCCGTATCAGAACCAAGGGCGGCGAGGGCCATTCCGCTTGCTACCGCTGCGGCTGAGCCGCCGCTGGAACCTCCTGGGACATAATCTAAATTCCAGGGATTCCGCGTTGGTCCATAACAAGAGGTTTCACAAGACGAACCGAATGCAAATTCATCCATATTGCATTTTCCAAAAATAATGGCTCCCGCTTCGCGCAGTTTACGAATAACGGTTGCATCATAGGGCGGAATAAAACCCTTCAAAATCTGAGAAGCACAAGTGGTTTCCCAGCCCTCGGTAACAATATTGTCTTTAACGGAAATGGGGATTCCCCACAGGGGACCGTTCCCCCTCACCTTTATCCTCTCCCCCTGTAAGGGGGAGAGGGAGGGG
>JACQQP010000043.1 GCA_016206945.1 Candidatus Omnitrophota bacterium
AATCCGAATTGACCGAGGGAGAAAAAAGTTATGAAAAGCAAGCGGTGTCTACTCGTAATAGGAATGTGTCTCAGTTTCCCAACTGGGCTTTTTGCCCAAACTTCTGTGAGCGGCCGTGTGGTTTTTGAAGGCGCCGCGCCTCCTGCAGAACAGGTGGATGTGAAAAGCGATATTGCAACCTGTGGTACGACCCAAGAGGTTCACCATCTCATTTTAGGTCAGGATGGTGGAGTAAAGAATGCCGTCATCACGATCTTGGGAGCAAAGGGCGAGGCCGCTTTGGCGCCTCAAGAAGGACGACTTGATCAAGTGAAGTGCGAATTTCAACCTCACGTCCAGGTGTTGCCCGTGGGTTCAACTCTGAAGATCACAAGCAGCGATCCTGTATTACACAACTCTCATGGCTTTAACGAAGACGGTTCAACCGCGTTTAACATCGCCGTGCCGATTGCAGGGATGGAGCTTCCGACCAAAATCAAACAACCTGGCGTCATTAAGCTTCGTTGCGACGCAGGTCACACTTGGATGAGCGCTTATGTCGTAGGAGTGGATCATCTGTATTATGCGATTACTGATGAAAACGGTAACTTCACAATTCAAAACGTTCCGCCTGGAGATTACGAGATCGAAGTCTGGCAGGAGTGGCTCGGTATATCTCGCCAACCAATCACAGTTAAAGAGGGCAGCGAGCCTACCACCATAACGCTAAAAAAGTCTTAACTCAGAAAAATTTAGAACACATAACAAAACTGTCATTCCCCGGCCTGACCGGGGAATCCATAGTCTGGATTCCCGCTTTCACCGCGCCAACCGCGCGCCGTACCGACCGTACGGCACCGCAAGACCAAGCGCCCAACGGCGCTTGATCAAACGGCGCGGGAATGACGCAGAGATTTTGTTTGGCGCTCTTAGAAGTTTTCAAAAGGTAGACGATGAATAAAAAACTATTGCTTACTTCCGTTTGTCGGCCCATAGGACCGGAATTTGGCGATGCTACTTCCGTAGGGTATGAATTGTTGCATTCGCAAGTGACAAGAGCTCAAGGCATTTTCAGTCCTCGTTGTGTGATTCATCATTTCTCACTGGAATATATCGCACACAATTTAGATACGCCGACGGTTGTGCTCCAATATCCTTCCGAGAAAGAATTCATTCGCGAACTTCAAGAAGAGTATGACTTCATAGGGATCTCTTTTGTCCTCAGCACGTTTCATCGAATGAGAAGAATGGTTGCTTTAATTCGCAAACATTCTCCCCATTCCAAAATCATTTTGGGCGGATACGGAACGGTAATGAGCGATGAGGAACTTGCTCCTTATGGGGATTACGTCTGCCGCGAGGAAGGTGTTGCGTTTTTACGAAAAGTTTTAGACGAGACTCCCAAACCTATGCCCTATGATCATCCTCTTATTATTAACGGACTTAAAATCTTTTCCATTCCTGTTGGAAATAACGGTATGGTTTTTGGCGGGCTCGGCTGTCCAAACGGCTGTGATTTTTGCTGTACGTCCCATTTTTTCAAAAGGAAACACATTCGGTTGCTTCCCGAAGGCGATCATATTTTTGATCTTATTCAGCGTTATCGCAAAAAAGACAGCCAGATGAAATTCACTGTTTTGGATGAAGACTTTCTTCTTAATCAAACACGCTCGCGCCGGTTTTTAGAACTTGTCAGAAATTCCGGCGGCGCACCTCCCTCAATGTTTGTTTTTTCAAGTATTCGGGCGTTATCTCAATATACGATTCAAGAACTTTTGGAGATGGGAATTAACGGCGTTTGGATTGGTTACGAAGGAAAACGTTCCGGCTACGCGAAGCAAAAAGGAAGAGATGTTGGAGAGCTTTTCAAAGAATTCCGCGAGCACGGTATTAATATCCTCGCTTCTATGATTATTGGATTCGATTATCAAACGCCGGAGATCATCCGCGAGGAATTAAATGAATTAATCAGGCTTCGCCCCACTTTTATTCAGACATTAATCTATGGTCCGATGCTCGGGACGCCCTTTTACGAGCGGATGAAAGCGGAAGATCGATTGCTTCCTGAATATCGGGATGACCGTGAACATTTTTATCGAAGATGCACCGGTTTTTACGGAGTTGCGAAACATCCAACACTTTCCAGCAGCGATCTCGAATCTCTTCAGGAGGAATGTTTCAAAACTGATTTCAAAGCGCTGGGTCCATCCATTGTTCGCGCCGTCGAAAGTTGGTTTTTAGGCTATCAGAAATTGGTTCATGATAAAAGCGGCCTTCTCAGAAAACGAGCTGAAATTTACAAACAGGACATTTTAAACGCTCTTCCGATTTTTCTTAGCGCCAAACTTTTGGGGCCTTCTCGAGAAGCACGAGAATATGCCGCAAGACTTTACAAAGATATTTCTGGGCGACTGGGAAGTAGTTCTGTTGGATGCACTGTCAAGTCTTGGACGGCGTTCGCTATGGCAGGTTATACTTCACTGTGTTTGAAGATGAAGTGGTTCCAGCACCCTCGTTTAACTCGGATTGCCTACCGCTTTTGACAATTCTGCTGTTTGATTGGCGTTTGCACATTTTCCCTCTCCCACTGGGAGAGGGAAGGGTGAGGGAAATATTCAGACATAACCCCTCACCTTTCCGCCATACTGAAGGCGGATCCGTCCTCTGGCGGAAATCCTCTCCCCAAAGGGGAGAGGAAATATAGCTCTGTTTGACTATTGTCCTTTCCTCAAGTACAGTTTACCCATCATGCAAAGGCCACACCTATTTACGGCAATTTCTATCCTATTGATAGGACTAAACTTATCCTTTCCCAAGCAAGCGCTTGCATTGACTGATTCCGACAACGATCTCCTTCCCGATAGTTGGGAACAGCAGTATTTTGGAGGCCCGACAACTGCGAACCCCAATGCAGATCCTGATGCCGATCGACTGACGAATTTGGATGAACGATTCGCGGAGACCGATCCTACCGTTTCAGATTGTGCTGTAGCAAACGTTTCATGCTCAACCCCTCTTACGCAATCTCAACTCTTGAGACTTTTCCAAGGCAAAGCCTTTCTTTATTTCTGGGAACAATCGGAAGTTCCGTATTATTTCACTCACGACAACGCCAATTATAATGATCCTTCCATGAGGTCCCAGAATTTCAATTCTATCGCTGCCATTGGTTTTTCATTTATGGCATATGTGGTTGCGGATGAAAATGATTGGGTGAAAAGCGAGGATGCTTATAACCGAATCCGAACCGCTCTTGCTCGATTAGTTGCTTTGCAAGATCCGGCTTACGGATCGATTGGCGTTCCACTCACGCAGCAGGGAAATCGTCACGGCTATCTCTATCACTTTGTAGATAATAACGGTTTTCGAGCGTTCAACAATGTTGAAATTTCGACCATTGATCATGCGCTTTTAACCGCTGGCGCTTTGGTGGCGGCTTCTTATTATCCGGATACCGAAGTGAAAGATTTAGCTGATCAATTATTTGATAACACTCAATGGAATTGGCTGTTTGACGGCTTCGTTTTCTATCAAGCTTGGCTGGAAGGCTGCGTAACGGGTCAAAATTGCATCGAGGGCGGTCACACCATTGACGAATGGAATCGATATTCGGAACTGATGATCCTTCTTTTTCAAGCGATGTCCGCCTCGCCGGGAAATGGCGTCGGTTCCTATGCCTGGGAAAATCTGGCCTATGGTGAGCCTGTCATGTTTCCATGGGAATGGGCGCATGTGTTTCCACCGGCAAATAATAGCGATGCAAAAAATTTCACGTTTCTTCCTAATATGCCCAATACTTCCCAGCTTGCCGGTTACACAAACAGTTCAACCGAATTTCATTATCTTCACGCGGGTTCATTACATAACCACCAATATTCGCATATGTTCGTTGATTTTAGAAACCGGCCAGACGGATTTCGGCAAACCAATTTTTTTAATAATTCCATCAGCGCCACGATGGCTAATCGACAGTTTGCGATTGAATTAAATGCGCGCAATTTTCCGGACGGAACCGGCGATCCAAATCCTTATGAAACGTACGGGCCGAACGCTTGGGGGCTTGCGGCCGGCATTGTTTCCCATGGCAATTACAAAGTGATGCAGCCAATCGTCATGTGGTGGGATGATTTTTCCTACCATAATATTGCTCTCAATAATGACAGCGGCACCGTGTTTCTCTTTGCACCGCTTGGTTCAGCGTCTTTCACGCCACGCGAATCCATTGATTTGGCGCGCAACATCTTGAACCGTTATCAAAATGTTCAGCCGGGTTACGACGCTTTGGTCGGCCGATACGGATTTATGAATTCATTTAATTTGGGCTACCCTTACCATGATGCGGCGCGACGGTATCCTAATGGACCTACCGGACACTTTTCGACCACAACCATTGGAATCGATTTAGGAGCGATGGTCGGAGGCATTGAAAATTATTTAACCGGTTTGGTTTGGAAATTGGCGATGCGCGAGTCACGAATCGCAAACGGAATGTCAAGTGGTGCGGGATTCAATGTGGGAGTCGTAGAGCCTTTCATCATGAATTTTGATGCCGATAACATTGCACCGCATGATCCCGTTTGGAGCGGAGTCGGCGGAATGGATCCCAATGTTTTCGGCGGAACCCTAAATTCATTTGACGGTGCGAATATGGCCTACGTTAATATCGGCGATCCCCGTCCGGATATACCCTATGGGCCGGAAGAATATGCGGTGGACATTACGGCGTCAGTCGCCGATACCGGAGGATTTATTACATTAAATAATCACAGCGTAAGCAATTGGGATCGCGTCAGTTTCTGGATTAAAGGTCACGCGGCCGGTGAAGATTTCCAAGTTGGGCTTAATGATAGTCCATATGATTACAAAGGAACCAATAATCTCGAGGAAACTGAAATTAAAGTTCCAATTAGAGATTACATGGGAGGAGCGATTCCGACAACTTGGACTGAAGTGCGGATTCCGTTGTCCGCTTTTTCAACACAAGGCGTTCGGCTAACACGTCTTCATAATATTTCCTTTACGAACGTTAAAGCAGGAGGAGGAAAAATTCAGATTGACGA
>JACQQP010000056.1 GCA_016206945.1 Candidatus Omnitrophota bacterium
AGGCGCAATGCCGACCACATGAACGGGTAATTTAAGACGGCTCGCCGCTTTTAGAATTCCGATGACGGATGCGGCGCCCGACATATCATATTTCATCTTCTCCATGTCGCGAGAAGGTTTAATCGAAATCCCGCCCGTGTCAAAGGTAACTCCTTTTCCAACGAGACAAACCGTCCCGCGCTTTTTATAGGCCTGGCCATATTCCAGAACGATCAGCTGCGCCGGCTCATCAGAACCTTGAGAAACCGCAATAATTCCTCCCATTCTGTTTTTCCTAATTTCACTTGGACCCAGGACGGTACAGCGGAGTTTGCCTTGACGCGCCACTTCACGGGCAAAACGAGCAAGTTCCCTGGGCGGCATCACATTGGCAGGTTCATTGATCAAATTGCGCGTGAAATTGACCGCTTCTGCAATCACCCGTGCCCGAGTGAGCGATTTTTCAAACGCGCTTTTCTGAGCTTTCTTGGAATAAAGAAGTTCGATAGAACCAACCTCGCGCTTTGGCTCGTCTTTTTTCTTCGTAAGATACTTATCAAAACGGTAATCAGCACGATCTAAAGTTTCGGCAGCGAGTTCAGCCGTCTCATCAATCCGAATCGGAGCGCCCGCAAAGGCTTCTGCCAAAATGCGAACTGACTTCACGTTCTGGCACTTGGCGTAACTTAAAATGCCGGCGATTCTTTTCCTAAATTTTTCACGCGACCACTTGTCCTTTTTCCCAAGACCGACCAAAAGAAGCTCACTTGTCTCACGAAGCTCGCCATCATAGGAAGCAAATTGCTCGCCTTCCTTTCCGCTAAAACGCTTTTTCTGAATGGCCGCACGAGCCACCTCGTACGCTCCTTGGTCAACGGTTTGAAGCTCTTTGGGCGCGTTCTTTTCTCCTTCAAAGAGAGCCGCCACCAAAAGATCTGTCTTTCCCTTAATGTCTCCATAAAAACCGATCTTGATGTTCATTCTTAACTCCTCATGTTCGTTGTGTTAGCAAACCAACGGAAGGCAAATTCTATCACGGAAATAATTCCCCAACAAGCGCCAGATATTCCAAAAATCTCAAGACAAAAATTCGATTGATTTCCGTCTGTATGAGTGGTTAAACTAACGTCCGATGAAACGGGAACAGATTGTCTCCTACTTTTTCATTGGGTTTTTCCTTTTTATCCTGTACCAGCTCCTACAAATCTTTTCCCCTTTCTTTGCAGCCATGTCCTGGGCGGCGATTCTCGCATTTGCCTTTCATCCCACGTATCGGCAAATGAGAAAACTCCCTAGAATGAACCCATCCCTTGCCGCACTGGCTGCAACGATGCTTGTTGTTTTGATCGTCATCCTTCCGGCCGCATTTACCATTGTGAGCCTCATGAAAGAAGCGATTGAACTGTATCAGAAGGCCAGCAGTTATATTTCAGCGGGTAACCTAGACGCCTTCATCCAACAAATCCGCCGGGCGGCCACCTCAAAATGGGCGGACGAGCTCTGGCTCCTCTGGAATCCTTCCTACCAAAAAGACGTTTCCGATATCATCCTGCAAGGGGCTAAAGGAATTGGAAACTTTGCTGCGCTGCAACTCGCCGATTTCGCGAAAAATCTTTTCTCGTGGGTGCTGAACCTATTTCTGATCGCATTCCTCCTGTTCTTCTTTTTTCGCGACGGAGAAAATATGTACGAATTTGTATACCAACTGATTCCCATGGCGAAAAAAAATAAAGATGCGCTCTCGGAAAGAATGAACGAAACTTTTTCAGCGGTTATCCGAGGACAGTTTGTTACCTGCATTGTTCAGGGAACGATGGCAGGTTTCACCTTCTGGATGTTAGAGCTTCCACTTCCTTTCTTCTTTGGATTTATCACTTTCCTGACGGCCATGATTCCTCTGACGGGCGCCGCAACGGTTTGGCTTCCCTTCTCTCTTTATCTCCTGATTATGGGTCAGCAAGAAAAAGCGATCACCCTTGCCATCATTGGCACTTTTGGAATCAGTCTCAGTGACAACCTTTTGAAACCTCTTCTGATCGGCGAAAAGACGAAGCTTCCCATTTTTCTATTGTTCCTGGGAATTCTGGGGAGCATCAAGCTCTATGGATTTACGGGGATCTTCTTAGGGCCTGTGGTGCTTTCGCTTTTCTTTGTGCTCGCGAAAATCTACCGCGAAGAATATCAATAGAACAATAACGGTACCAGTTCCGGCCGACGATCGGTACCAGTTCCGTTACGGGACAGGTTTGGTTCTAAACGTTCTAATAAAAACCTGTCCCGGCCGGAACTGGTACCGTTTAAGTCCCGCAACAGAACTGGTACCGCAATTGATTTAAGGGCAGGTCATGCAGATGATCTTTCCTGACCAGTCCACGTCGTAAATAAATCGCTGATGGTCCTTCCTGAGAGTAATCTGAAAAGCAATCGGCTTGTCTAAAAGAGGCCGCACTTCAATTGTAGCAGGAATTTTTCGAATGCGCGTCGTCGGTTCTAACCGATAAAGAACGGCTTTGTCGCGGTAACGAATCATTTCATACTCTTTCTCTTCCTTGGGAATGAAGAATTCAAGCCGGACTGCCTTGTTGTTCCGAAGCGCATCTAAGAGCATCGTTTCACGTCCCGGAGAGGTCAAAAAGTGATTTAAAGCTGCGTTTAAAATGTAAGCCTCGGGCTCTGAAACTGAGTTGTGTTCCCGACCGGGGGAAAAAAGCGCTGAATGAAAATGCTTCAAGGTAATGAAATGGAAGCGAGTAAGCGCAAGGGCATGAAGTTTTTCCTTAGCGGATACAGATGGGCTCGCAAGTGAACTCGTGACAAGGTTCTCCTGGGCAAAGCCTTGAGGCCCAGCAAGGGAGCTTGCCAGAAAAGTGAACGCCAGTAAAATGGTAATTCGATCACGAAAATTCACGACTGCCCCAATCTTCAATAGATTCATTAGAAGAGGATTGGGGCTGTACTTGCCCTCCGATTGATAAAATGTATCGAAGGCAAGTGCTGAAATTCGGCAGCCTGCCAACCATACCCTTATGCGGGGTTAGGTGCACGGCTTTGCGCCCCATCCTTTCAAATGGTTTGCCTCCGCCAAAGTACGCGGCGGATCCGCCAATCTTTGTGGCGGATTTATCGTTCCAATCTGGAACGTTACAAAGAGCCTGCCTGCCGGACAGGCAGGCAACGAACTCTAGTTAAAAAATAACATGCGATTTGAGGAAATCAAACCGCGCCAGCATTAAAAGGTTGAAAAAAAGCGAGCAACAGATAAAATAAAGGCCTTTCCTTAACGGCTTAGTAAGTGGAGAGCGTCATTGCGAGCGCCCCATACGGGGCCCCGTCTGGGGAAGCGAAGCAATCTCAATGAGGCCACAAGTTGCTCGTAGCAACTTGTTTGGCCGAATTGACCGCGCAAGCAGCACTTTACGTGCCGCTTGGCGGCTCGTAAACGTGTCCTGAACGAAGTGAGGGATCTCAGAGAATAAAGGTCTTTCGCTTCGCTCAGGATCAAATTCGTGCATCAACGGACGTTTCGTCCGTTGGCACTCATTTGACTTCGGCCTTATTTGGGACGTTGCCTCGCAACGACGATTAAGAATAAATGGCCACCAAACTACGTTCAAACAATCTTGCAGGAATTTGGTTCTGGCTTAAGTGGATATTGGTCGCCATTGGCGGTTTTACGCTCTCGATCCTCTTTTGGAATTGGCTTCTCTTAAATCACCTCAAGGCTGATTTTAATCAACCTCACGTCGCAATCGGCTGGATGGTCGCAGTGTTTGGAACTTGGTTCATCACTTTGATTCCTCTCATGAAGGAAAAAGAAACGGTCATGGGCCACATGGACAAACAAGATGAGTCAACGGTAACCTGGTGGCTCATTTGGATCAGTCTTACGATCGGCTCCTTTTTTGTCGCAGTCTGGTTTTGGACTCCCTTCATCGCAAAACATTTTGGCTCGATCAAAAATCCAACTTCATCCCTCCTTTGGATTATTGCGGTGTTTGGTTCATGGTTGGTCGCGTTGATTCCACTGATGGTTCTTATGTATTGGAAAGTGGACAAAGCGTATGAAGATGCTCGAATCCGACGCGAGATGCGGACTCAGAAATTTTCCGCCGAAGGACGGATCCGCCTTCAATCTGGCGGAAAAGATCCTGTTACGGTCAAAGCCATCTTTATTGAAGAAGCGAAAAGACGGGTATCGAAAGCAATCGCCCAAAAACTGAAAAAGATTCCGCAAAGCATAAAAGGAGGACACTTAGGGACAGCGATTTTAAAAGATGGAAGGCGAATCGAAAATGTCTTTATTGCCCGCGGCAAGGAGCTTTTGGGGGTTTACGACCAGGAACAATTAACTTTTGAAGCGCAAGATATCGTCAATTTTGAACTCTCAGACCTGACCCATCCACCCGATTTCACCCAAAAAATATGGCTCAGAGTGGATGGTAACTCTGCTTAAAACGGCCGATCCGTTAATTAAGAAACTTCCTGAAAATTCTCCAAATAATACAAGTCGTAATGGGCATCCAGGAACTTTGCCGGAGCCGGGAGAGAACTTGAAGCAACAAACAAAAGGAATTCACTTGTTTGATGAGATTGCCTTTTTTTCGCCGTATCGTTCTTGTTGGGGTCGCCTCGAGAGTCTACGAGCGTTGGATTTTTCATATCTCCCTCCTTAGTTGAGCCGACAAAACCTCAATGACGGGGTTTATTCGCGGGAAAAAACTGAAATCAACTGAGCTGATTATAGCGCTGCTCAGCCTTAAGTCACCCTGATTTTTACGAAGGCTCAAAAAAATTCGAGAATCTTAGAGCTATTGAAAACCTCTTTAAGATCTTATGAAGCGAAATCTTTTATGGTCGGGCGGGGCTATCTGTTGAAAGGCCAACATCTTGGCGTGTCTTTTGATTACAGACGCTTCTGAAAGTTAGTTCCGGAGCTTTCTTAATCCCTTCAACATAAGACAGCATCGGGATCGTATCCCAAGGGCAATGTTTGGCACAAAGTGCACAACCAATGCATCGTTCAATATCGACTTCGACAAGCTGCTGAAATTGTGCGAAGGAAACGCCGGGAACAATTTCAATACAGTCAACGGGACAAAAGATGATGCATGCTTCACATCCCGTGCAGCCTTTTTGATCAATCACGGCGAGAAGATTGGGCTCGCGCTTTCGAGGTGGTTTTTTTGCAATTGTGGGCGGCCGCTCGCCCTTTCGCGCTGTGTTTTCAACCATAAGATCACTCCGTGATAGATAACAGATGACGGTGTACAGAGAACAGAATCAATCTACTCTCTTCTGTACTCTGTGCTCTGTACTCTGTACTCTGTTTTCTAACAATGTTCTAAGGACGTACTGAAGAATTCCTCCGTGTTGATAATAACTCAATTCCGTTGGCGTATCGATGCGCACACGAACCGTAAATTTTTTCTCACCCTTCCCGCTTTTCGCAGAGACAATAAGGTCCTTCCCGATAGCCACCGTTGGAACGCCTTCGATGCCAAAAACCTCCTCACCCGTTATGCCCAGTGAATCGCGATTTGCGCCTGAGTCAAACTCAAGCGGGAGAATTCCCATTCCGATTAAATTGCTTCGATGGATCCGCTCAAAACCCTCGGCAATGACTGCTTTTACGCCAAGCAGCGCGGGGCCTTTCGCTGCCCAATCCCGCGATGAACCCGCGCCATATTCTTTTCCAGCAATCACAATTAATGGAACGCGTTCGTTCTCATACTTGACCGCGGCATCAAAAATCGTTAACTTTTCGCCGTCAGGAAAATGACGCGTCCACCCGCCTTCAACACCTGGAACCAGAAAATTCTTCAAATGGATGTTGGCAAAAGTTCCGCGCATCATTACTTCAAAATTCCCGCGCCGTGCACCAT
>JACQQP010000047.1 GCA_016206945.1 Candidatus Omnitrophota bacterium
GCACTGCGGCGAAGCCGCCCCGAAACCCGATCGGTTTCGGGACTGCTTAGTCCTTTTCGCGGTCGGCGAAAAGGGCGAAGCCGCATGTGTCTTTATCGGGAATCCAGAAGTTGTGGATCCCCGCCGTTCCGACCGAACGCCGTACCGACCGTACGCCGTACCGACCGTACGGCACCGCAACACCAAGCGCCCGACCGGCGCTCGTTCAAGCGGCGGTGCCAGATGTCCGAGCGGCCAACCGCCGCTTGACCGACTGGCGCTAAAAGCATGCGGGGATGACATAAAAACTTGTGTTACAGAGCACCAGGCTTCTGTCGGCACCAAAACAAGCAAGACACTAAGAGCACCTAGGGTCCCTCCACTTGAAAGAAATCTTTAATGCTGACAATTGCCTCTTCGGCATCATCGCCTTCGGCTTCAATATGGAGTTTTGAGTTCCAAGCGGCGGCTAAGAGTAGAAGCCCGAGCACATTTTTTCCATCAGCCGTAATTTTTCCCTTCCGCACGCGGATCACCGAACGAAATTGGCGGACACGCATAACAAATCTGGCCACGACTCGAAGATGAAAACCAAGGTGCGTGGGCATAATGATTTCAATGGCTTGAATTAATGGTTCACCAACCCTATCCATTTTAGCCATCCCTTCCACTGGAATTAGAAGCGGTTGCTCAGACACAAAACCGGACTGGCACATTCTCAAAAAACATGGATTCAAGCGTCAACTAAAGAATGGGAGATTGTATCGAGGACCCAAGGATTGACTTTTTGGCTGTGCTTCAAACTTTTCTTCATTCTAAAAAATGCTTCCCCCTCCGAAATCTCCAAAGCAAAAGAAAGTTCGCGGATAAGTCCTTTTGCCGCCCGATCTAGCATTTCTCTCTTTCCTTTGGCAGCCTTTCCGTCTTTTTCCATGGAAAATATCAAGATCACTCTGCTAAAGGCCCAAGGGGTATTTTTCCTGATCAAATCGAGAACCATCTCGGATTGTTTTTTGCCTAATCCGCGGTTGCTTGGATCACGTGTTTTCAAATAATCCAGAATCTGATTCGCCTCTTTCGGAGAAATGGCCAGATGAAATCCCGATGTTTCGACCTGATCGCTATCAATTAAGAACCTTGCCCTTTTGAAACGAGGCTGCTTTGATTCGAGCGAATAATAGTATTGGTCTTTTCCAGATTGGGTCTGTTTAATAATGTCTGTTATGCGGCAAGGCCCATGGC
This sequence comes from Candidatus Omnitrophota bacterium, assembly GCA_016206945.1. GTDB lineage: Bacteria > Omnitrophota > Omnitrophia > Omnitrophales > Danuiimicrobiaceae > 01-FULL-45-10b. The sequence continues at coordinate 1,222 of JACQQP010000047.1, forward strand.
TTGAGTGATAAAGCAGGAACCCCCTCTGATAAGCTAGTTTTTTTGTCATTTGAGTCGACTCTTTCCAGGACGAGTGACGTTGAAATAAACTAAAATTAGAAAACCACTAGTGCTTCGACTCACCTGATTTTGTGTGTTCGCTCAGCACTATGGTGAGCGACAATTGAAATTGAGTCGAACCACTAGATAGGAATAAGGAAAGTAACGAAAGGTATTATACCCCTAAAATTGAATCTTAAAAGCGAAGAAAATGAGGTTGGGTTTTACTGCCGCTCGCCAAATACTTTCGCGGCCAGCGAGAACTTTCTGGGCCCGAGCGCGAGGAATAAGATGGCAATACCCAAATAGACTAAGGCCCGTCGTATGTACACTAAGTATCACTAACACTAAGTACCATTTGAAATAGGATCGGAAGATTTTCAACCAACAAGCGGTACTATCTCAAACGGTACGTTAAGAACGTAAGGTACGTTAAGAACTAAGACTATTTCTTCGCCATTTGCGCGAAAAAAGCTTCCGCGCCCTTCCGGATCTCATCATTGGTCAGGTCTTGCTTGTGCGTGGCGATCATCCACGAATAGCCAAATGGGTCCTTGATCTGCCCCATGCGATCTCCCCAAAACATATCGGCCACCGGCATTCCCGTCGTGCCGCCAGCTGAGACAGCTTGTTTGAATGCCACGTCCACATTCGGCACATACACGTAGAGGCTAATCGGAGAGCTGCCGAGCGTTTCGGCGCTCTTGCCGCAATTCTCTGCATTGGGATTTTCGTCGCCCATCATGACGATTGAGTCACCAATCTGAATCGTTGCGTGCATGATGCCGCGCCCGGTTGGACTCGACAAAAGATCCAGCACTTTTGCGCCGAACGCTTTTTTGTAAAACTCGATCGCCTTATTGGAATCTTTGAACGTGAAGCTTGGTGTGACTGTGTGATATCCTTCTGGTACTGGATTAGCCATGATTTTTCTCCTCCTTTTATTTTATGCCATCCCCGAATGCAGCGGAGCAGCACTGCGCCGTCATTTCAAACTCTCGGCAAGCTTATCGAACGACTCGTTCCATCCAGTTTTGCAATCTTCCTTCATCTCAGCAGGTAGGCCAGTATGTTGCAAAGTCATTTTGGTTTTCTCACGGGACTTCTCTCCGCCAGAGGCGGATCCGCCTTCGGCGGAAAACGTCACGGTCACGAGCATCTCGAGCGGAAAATCTCCTGTCATGCCATAATGTGCAGCCGACACAACATTGCCATGCTCATCGGCAAAACAGTCCGTACAAACAATTTTTTCCATCGGCACGATTTCGTTATATACGCCGGTGCTCCAAATGCCTTTTTTCCAAGCCTTTTCTCCGATGTCTGAGCGCATGCAAAAGAGATATTTACCGCCGACTCGAAAATCGATCTTGCATGAGGGCGACTTGAATATTTTCGGTCCCCACCAACGCATCACTCGATCCGGCTTTGTCCATGCTTTCCATACAAGCTCGCGTGGCGCATCGAAGATGCGGGTGATGATTAATTCTTGAGTTTTGGTCTCAGTAGTTTTAGCCATTTTTGTATTCCTTTCTATTGATTCTCCGTTAGATATTGATCGAGGCGCGCAAGTGTCTGATGGCCACCTTCGACGGCCCCATATTTTTTAGCCACGTTTTCGCACATCTCAGCCGATGGCAAGTTTGCAAAAGTACCAAAAGTTGCAAAAGTACTTGCAAAAGTACCGTTTGAAATAGGACCGGAAGATTTTCGAACCAACAAGCGGTACTATCTCAAACGGTACTCTGGAAGTACTCTGGAACTGGAAGGATACTCTGGAAATCAAGGGCGTTTCTAAACGCATGTCCCGCGGCCGTGTTGTCAAAATAGACGAAAAGATCTCCCCCTTTCAAATGTCCCCGCGCCGCTTGAGCAAATACATTCAGTTCGGCCTTTGTGTAGTTATGAACATACCAACGGCTTGAGCCATGGAATCTGAAATAAACGAAGGAGGCGGTACGAACATCTAAAATCCGTTCGATCTTTGGCGCATCGACACCCACCAAGGCAACCGAAAATCTCCTGAGAAGTTCGTAGGTATCTTGGGAAAACCATGAGTTGTGTCGAAATTCGATGGCAAAACGAAATGAGGTGGGAAGTAATTTCAGAAAACGCTCGAGCCGTTTAAGGTCCTTCTTCATCGAGGGAGGAAGTTGAAAAAGAATAGCTCCCTCGGAAGCAATCGGCTGCACACGTGCCAAAAATTCATGAGCATCTTTTTTAACTCCCTTGAGTCTTTTGATGTGCGTCATCCACCGCCAGGCCTTCACCGCCCACACAAAATCTTTCCCGCCTGCAAGCTTCCACTTTTCAACCGTTGACGCCCGCGGAAAGTGATAAAAGGTGGCGTTCAGCTCTACCGTATGGAAGTGTTTTGCATAATAGGAAAACACGTCCTTGCTTTTGATCTCCTTGGGGTAGATGATTCCCTGCCAATCAGGATACACCCAACCGCTCGTTCCGACAAAAAGTGTTCCCCGGCTCATAAATGGCAAGACCTAAGTTCGGAGCAGCTGGAATTAGGAGCGCCTAAGTCCCCGACTCAGGTTTCCGAATTATTTTATGCACAACCAAAAGATCTGGAAAATCTCTCTTGGCTTCTACTTGAAGGCGCTGGCCCGTTTTTAAATCTCGAAGTGAGGCCAGACCTTCAAGTTCAACATCGGGATCTATAGACAACCGGACCTTTTCTTCCATCGTTCCAAACGGGTCTTTCACCGTGGCCTCGATGGTTGAACCTCCATCATAAACTGCCGTCACAATCGCGTCAAAAATTTCAGCATGCGCCGGTTGAGCAAAACCAATCACAGCGACGAAAAAAATTAGCATCCACACTCTCATGCCTTTCACCTTTCGTTCTTTCCCTCTTCTTCTCGTTTCTATTATGGATCTTTCCACTCCTGCCAGGCCTGTGTACATGAAAATTGTCTTAAAAAGCGCGGCTGCGGGTTTGAAGTAACCCTTTGTATTCTTCGTACTCGTGCCAACCCACGATCATTTTGCCTGGATTCTCCGCCGCAAAGTCAGCCAACGTTTTTTCGGGAATCGCTTCATCTGCCTTGCCCAACATGTTCCGCTGAGGAATCGGCTTATTAGGGCGCTCCCGAGTGGCATCAGCAACTAGGTGGTTGACCGTGACACTTGTGATTACGGCAATGACGAACATGACCGAGATCAAAATGGCAATGTGCGCAAAAATTCTCATGCTTTCTCACCTCACCTTTCAACCAGTTTTTCTATCTTAGAGCTGTCAAACTCCGTGCCATATTTTGATCATATTCCTAACCTGAGACACGACGAAGGGTTACTAAAAACGAAGATGTGCAGGATTTTTCTAAGGCTCTTTAAACAAGGAAAAGTGTCAGTTTCTTCGGACACTGCCGCAAAGGAGGTTTTGCTGTCAGTTCAAATGCGGGATAACTCATTCAAATCTGAAATCTGCAAATCTGGGGACACCATGAGCTATCCCGCATCTAGACAAACCCCGAAGTTCGCGCAAATATGTGAAGGCGATGGCGCAGACGGCTTCCATTGAACCATCCCACAGCAGTATTTACACATCCATAAATCGGGGGTCGCTATATTTATTCAGTTTGACCGCTTTTTGAAAGTAGAGAGTAGAGAGGGCGGAGTAGAGAGAAATGCTTGTTGAAACGGCGAGACGGCGAAACGGAGAAAGGGCGAGCGTTTGCCAATGCGCCCATTCTCCCATTGGCCCTGTCGTACCAATTATCTCTCTACTCGCTACTCTCTTCTCTCTACTTCAGTTCGACACCAGCTAAAAAACGGTCGAACTGAGTATATTTATCTCTTGTGAATTGAGTATGATGTCTCCGGAACGTCGGGCCCGGAACGTTGTTAATGAAATCTCTTTTTTAGCGATTGCTTTCTTTGCGCTTTGAGAAGCACTCCTTGCAGTAAACCGGCCTGTCTCCGCTGGGCTTAAATGGAACTTCACACTCTTTTTGACAACCTGCGCAAACGGCCTTGAACATTTCTCTTGGCCGTCCGCCAAATCCGCCACCACCACTACCTTGCTGAAATCCCATGTTTCCTCCTTTTTAGTTGTTGGTGCATTTAACGTTTTCTGAAACTTCGTGACAATCTGCCAAAGGATCTGCGCCCGTGAAATTTACGTCCGCCAAAGGATGCGGCTTTAATTGGGACGGGTTCGACAAAACTTTCGAGCGGCATTTCAGGATGTTCTGAAATGGGAAGCACGGTTCGCATAAGTTTTTCAATGTCCCGGACATCTTTGCCTTGCTCCGGTGTGGCAAAAGTAATGGCATGGCCTTTCCCTCCTGCGCGCCCGGTTCTGCCGATCCGATGCACATAATTTCCCGACTCATCCGGTAGATCATAATTGATCACAAGTTCAATTCCTGACACATCAATTCCCCGAGATGCAATATCCGTGGCCACAAGCACGCGATATTTTCCGGAGCGGAATCCTTCTAACGCTTCTCTCCGCTGGACAAGGGAACGGTCCGAATGAATTTCAGCGGTGCTGTGTCCGGCATCCCGGATGAATCTCGTGATTTTTCTTGCGCCGATTTTGGTCCTGGAAAAAAGAAGAATTGAGCCATGGTGTTGGGCCAACAATTTTCTAAGAAGTTCTCGCTTCGCTTCTTTCTTTACGATAAATAATTCCTGAGTGATTTTCTCCGCTACGGTTCCGGATTTTGCGATTTCGATATGAACCGGAAGCTTCATATGAGAGCTCGCTAAGATCATAATTTCCTGCGGCATGGTAGCTGAGAAAAGAAGCGTTTGCCGGTCGCGGGGAATCCTGCGCAAAATCGTCTGAATCTGCGGAGCAAAACCCATGTCAAGCATCCGGTCGGCTTCATCAAGCACAAGAATCTCCACATCATGGAGCGAAACGCGGCGCTGTTCCATATGGTCAATTAATCTGCCCGGGGTCGCAATTAAAATGCGCGGATGACGGCTGATCTCCTGAATTTGTTTATGCATGGAAGCTCCGCCGATCAGAACCGCAAATCTCATTCTTGGGTCTATCTTAAAAAGATGCTGATGAACTTGAATGGCAAGCTCGCGGGTGGGCACAAGGATGAGCCCGCGGCCTTTTTTTTGCGCAAGTCTTTGAATCATTGGAATACCGAATGCGAGCGTTTTCCCAGTTCCTGTCTGCGCAATTCCAATGACATCTTGTCCTTCAAGGGCAAGCGGGATCGCTTTTTGCTGGATCGGCGTGGGCGTGTGAAATTTCATCTTAGCCAAAACGTCGAGTAATTGCGGCGCTATCCCAAGACCGTAAAAACTCGCAGCGGAAGGCTGTGCTTGTGGGGTTGTCATTTGGTTAGTATAAACTTAATTGACAAAAAAGGCGACGTAGAAATGAAAGGGGTGCATAGCATTTCATACGTTGTCATTGCGAGGCGAAGCCGCCCCGA
>JACQQP010000045.1 GCA_016206945.1 Candidatus Omnitrophota bacterium
CGCCTTGTGGACAGATCCGCCGCGATTTTTGGCGGAGATGGGGGAGGATAGAGGTGGGGGTGATTCAATGGCTTTACCCCCCCAACCTCACCTTCCCCCACGAGGGGGGAAGGAATTTCAGAAGGCATTAGAACATCTGGGTATTCGGCCCCTCATTTTTGGGCTCCTTTGGGATCGTAAAAAACTTTATGAACGGATTGAGCATCGAATGGACCATATGTTTGAAACAGGATGGATTGGCGAGGTGAAGCGGCTTGCGAAAACAGGTTTTTCCAAAACGGCGAAGGCGGCCATCGGTTATCATGAAATTTTAAAGTACCTTCAAAATCGCTGCACGTTGACTGAAGCGGAGTCTGAGATCAAGAAAAGAACGCGGCACCTGGCCAAAAAACAAATGACCTGGTTTCGCGCTGATCAAAGAATCTCTTGGATCCCAGTTTCAGGCAATCGGTTCGTGAGTCACGCCCTTCGAAAGATTGTTCAAGAATTTACGGCCTCCTAAGTTTTTATGGCGCGGGATCAAGCATTTCTAGTGATCGTATCGAGGAAAAGTGGCGCCAGACGGACCCCTGAGGAAAGTCTAGAGGAACTTTCTGAGTTGACGCGTTCTGCAGGAGGTAAGATCGCGGGACATTTAATCGCCTTGATTGAGCGGCCCACATCTAATTTGTTCATTTCGAAGGGGAAGCTGCTCAGTCTTAAAGAGAAAGCGGCGAGTGCAGGAGCGAACGTCGTCATTTTTAACGTTGATCTTTCGCCCATTCAAGCAAGAAATATTGAGACGGTAGCGGGCATTCGAGTGGTCGACCGGACCGGATTGATCATAGATATCTTTGCAAGGCGTGCTCAGTCAGGGGCAGGGCGGCTTCAGGTGGAATTGGCCCAATTGACTTATCTTATGCCGCGCCTTGTGGGATACGGTGTGATTATGTCGCGGACGGGCGGAGGAATTGGTACGCGGGGTCCTGGAGAACAGAAACTTGAAGTGGACCGACGAAAAATCAGGGAACGGATTGTACGCGTTCGCAAAGAACTCGAAAAGCTGAGGCTCCATCAAGAACTGATACGCAAAAGAAGAAAACGAAAGGCATTTCCTCTCGTGGCCATCGTTGGATATACCAATTCTGGAAAAAGCACGCTTCTTAATGCGCTCACTGGAGCCAGCGCTTTTGTGGAGGATAAATTATTTGCCACCTTAGACCCAACCACCCGAATCTTAAAAGTGCGTGGAAAAAGGGACATTTTAATCACGGACACTGTTGGGTTCCTCATCGATTTACCGCATTCCCTGATCGAGGCTTTTCTCGCCACCTTGGATGAGGTAACTGAGGCAGATCTTTTGATTCACATTCTTGATGTGGCCAATCCCGCATATGCGCTTCAATATGAGGCAGTTTGGACCGTGCTTGAAGAGCTTGGCGCACATCAAAAGCCGATGGTTTTAGCGCTAAATAAAATTGATTTGTTGGACGAAGTACAAGTGAGACACATTTCACAAAAGTTTGAGGAAGGGATTCCGATATCCGCCCGAGAAAAAATTAATCTGGGCCGTTTAACCCAAGAGATCCACCGCTTTATTGAGGAAGCTCAACCCAAGCAAAATGAATCGGCCCATCGCTTTGTTAACTGATTTCGGCACAAGAGACCACTATGTCGGGTCTCTAAAGGCGGTTATTTTGAAGATTAATGCGAAAGCTGTGATTTTTGATATTACGCATGAGGTGAAGCCGCAGAATATACGGGAAGGGGCTTTTATTCTCAACTCCGTCTACCCACTGCTCCCCGAGCATTCCATTGTTGTAGCGGTCGTAGATCCTGGCGTCGGAAGCATGCGCCAGGCCGTTTGCGTTAAAACCAAAAGCGGTTACTTAATCGGTCCCAATAACGGCATCTTTAGCCTGGCGCTTGCGGATGAGAAAAATTTTGAGACCAGAGTGATTCAAAACGACCGATATTTTCATAAACCCGTAAGCGCGACATTTCACGGGCGAGATATCTTTGCTCCCGCGGCGGCATGGCTCAGTAAGAAGAATGTCTTCCGATCCTTCGGTCCTGTGATTCACAAGATTCACCGTCTTTGTCTTTCGGACGTCGTCCAAAGCCATCGCTTTGTAAAAGGCAGTGTGGTTCACATAGACCGCTTTGGAAATGCGATCACAAATATTTTGAGAGCTAAAGTAAGACCCCTTCAATCGTCAAAAGTATTAAATATTTTAGTTCAAGGAAGATTTAAGGCTGAATTGAAACCTTCTTTCAGTATAGGGAAGCGCGGAGCTTTAATCGCTCTTTGGAATAGTGGAGATCTTTTGGAGCTTGCAGTAAGAGAAGATTCGGCAGAAAAAATGTACGGACTGAAATTAGGCGACTCTGTCTCGATACAATTCCATCGATCACGATGACTTTAACGGCTCGGGGTCAAGCGAAAGGCGCTCAATTTAAAAGCTTAGGTTGGCGTTCTATATTTCGAGGTCGCGTCTTTGAGTTGAAAAAGGTCGCTACACGCGCGCCAAGCGGGCATGAGTTTGAGCACGATGTCATTGATCACCCAGGCGCTGCGGTCATTGTACCGCTTTTGAAACCGGATCAATTGGTTCTGGTCCAGCAGTATCGAGTAGCAGTGGGGCGGATGATTTGGGAGTTTCCCGCGGGAACTTTGGAGCAGAAAGAGGCTCCGTTATCTTGTGCCAAGCGTGAGCTGATTGAGGAGACAGGATTTGCGGCAAAGAAATGGAGGAAACTCGTCTCCTTTTATCCAGCACCTGGTATTTCAACGGAGTTCATGCATGTTTTTTTGGCTTCGCATCTCGTTCCAAAGCCGAGCGCACTGGATCAAGATGAATTTTTGGAAAGGAAGGTCGTGAGTTTCTCGCGTTTACAGGATATGATTTTTAATGGTAGTATAGTTGATGCAAAAACGATTATCGGTTTCTTTTATTATTGTCACAAGCGTAATGAGAGGGTTTTTCATCGTATAAGATAACTTACGAGCAGGAGAGTACAGATGGGAAAACATATTGTCATTGTAGATGACCAGCCGGACATAGTTGCAATAACGAAAACACGGCTTGAGGCGAATGGTTATCAGGTTTCCTCTACCATGGGTGCAAGGGCAGCCCAAGACATTCTGCGCTTTAAGCCTGATTTAATTCTTATGGATGTTATGATGCCAGGGGCAGATGGTTTTGCGGTGGTCAGAGAACTGAAAAGATATCCGGATGTTTCAAAAGTCCCTATTATTATTTTTTCTGGAAAACCCAAGGAAGCCATGTTGGATCTATTTGGGCCTGAAGGCATTGCAGGTTACATCTCGAAACCCTGCGAACCGGAAGAATTGTTGGCGCAAATTAAGAAGACGTTGGGTTCCTGACAAGATCTGCCCCCAAACCTATCAAGTTGATTTCCTTCCGTAAACCCAGTAAAATACAACCAAAAATCGAGATTCGTTTTTATTCTAAGTAGTTTGTAGAAAATCACTTATGATGAAGAGTCTGTTACCTAAACGACTTGAAGATCCGACGCTTAAGAAGCAGAAAAGCAGTATTTGTTCTCGCCCCGTAAAGCACGTCGATCTAGAGAAAGTAAAAACCATAGAAGCGCTTGTCGAATCCTTTCAAGATAGTTCCATACAGGCCCGCAGTTTGGGAAGCGTAGCGACGATTTATGAGCGCATGCTCGCTGATCCTGAGCGTCCGACGATTTTACTCGGTCTGGCCGGACCTTTAATTGCTGCCGGCCTTCGTAAAGTGATCCGTGATATGGTCGAGTACGGGCTGGTGGATGTGATTGTAGCGACAGGGGCGATTTTGTACCAGGACTATTATCAAGCGCAAGGATATGAACATTATCAGGGGACGCCCAATGCGGATGATCGGAAGCTCCGCGACCTTCTCATTGACCGAATCTACGATACCTACGTCGATGAAGAGAAATTCACTATCCTAGATTCTAAAATAGGACGGATGGCTGACGATCTTCCATCAGGTTCTTACTCAAGTCGATCGTTCTTAGTTGAGCTTTCCAAAGGTCTCAGCGATCCCGATTCTATTTTAGGGGCGGCTTATAAACGAGGCATCCCCATTTTTTCTCCTGCCTTGAACGATTCCAGCATTGGAATTGGTTTAACAGAACATTACCATCGTGTCCGCGCGCAGGGCAAAAAAGGCATCGTGATTGATGCGATTCGTGATAATTACGAATTGACTCAAATTGTCGTAAAGTCGAAGCGGACCGCCGCCGTGTATATAGCAGGAGGCGTTCCCAAAAATTTCATTAATGACTCCATTGTCATGGCCTATATTTTTGGGCGAGATACGGGAGGACATAAGTACGCGGTTCAGTTGACAACGGATGCGCCTCATTGGGGCGGCTTGAGCGGAAGTACGCTTTCAGAAGCGAGGTCATGGGGAAAAGTGAATCGAGAGGCTTCTACGGCCATGGCCTTTGTGGAACCGTCTGTGTCGCTTCCGCTGGTCGTGGGATATTTGCTTCAAAGAAGGGTGTATGAAAAAAGGTCGCGGATTCAATTCGACTGGAATAACGATCTTCTGATTGGGATAACTTATTCTGGCCGACGAGCGGTACCAGTTCCGTTGCGGGACAGGTTTGGTTCTAAGCGTTCTAATAAAAATAAAAACCTGTCCCGGCCGGAACTGGTACCGTTGAAAATACCGTTGAAGAATAAACAGGTGGTCGGATGAACGCAATTGTGACAGGTGGAGCTGGTTTTATCGGTTCTAATCTTGCTCTGACTTTGGAGAAGCAAGGTGTGCGCGTTACGATCGTGGACGATTTCTCGGGCGGAAATTTTGAGAATATTAAAAATTTCAGGGGGAAAGTAATTGCTCAAGATATCAATCAAGTTGCGTGGGATTCTTTAAAACCTGTCGATGTTATTTTCCATGAGGCAGCGCTCACCGATACGACGGTAACCGATCAAAAAAAGATGATGTCCAATAATGTGGAAGGATTTCGCAAGATTCTTCACTTTGCCCTTCAGAATCGAATTAAGCTTGTCTATGCTTCTTCAGCGGGTGTTTATGGAAATGAGCCTGCTCCTCAGAGCGAGAATGGCCGCTTGAATCCACTCAACATCTATGCTTATTCAAAGCTTGTTGGCGATCAGATCGCATTGCAAGCAATGAAAGCGTCAAAGATGCTCATTGTTGGGCTGCGCTACTTTAATGTATTTGGTCTCGGTGAAAAACATAAGGGTAAATTCGCAAGCATGATTTATCAGCTTGCAGAGCAAATGAGGTCGGGGAAGCGGCCGAGAATTTTTCATGATGGTGAGCAAATGCGCGACCACATTTATGTGCGTGATGCCGTTGACGCAAATTTAATGGCTTTTGAAGCAAAAGAAGGCGGTATTTTTAATGTTGGGACGGGGAAAGCAACTTCCTTCAACCGTGTCATTGAAATTTTAAACGAGGTTTTAGGTGCCAATCTTTCTCCCGATTATTTCGACAATCCCTACGGCTTTTATCAGAATAGGACGCAAGCGGATACTGCCCAAGCAGAACGCCTTTTGGGTTTTAATGCAAAATGGTCGATTGAGGAAGGCATCCGCGAATATTTGACCGCTCTCCACGATTTAAAGTCAAAGAAAGCCGTTTCGATTAAGGTTTGAGGCGTGTGGCGGGGAGAGAAAGCTTCTTGACTAATTTCTGAAGCCGCTGCAACGTTGTTTCCATTCGTCTCAGACTTTCCTCTTTCATTTCTTTCCAGTTGATATGCTTCAGGAAGGCTTTGGCTGTTTCTTTCTTTTCGAAAGGCACGAAAAATAAATACGCTGTTGGAACAACGAATAAAGTTAAAAGGGTAGAAACCGTTACCCCCCCTATGACTGCAATGGCCATCGGAATTCTTGTTTCAGCTCCTGGCCCGAGCGCTAAAGCGGGCGGGATGGCAGCTGCAATTGTTGAAACAGAAGTCATAAGGATCGGTCTTAATCGCAGCGGACAAGCTTCTTTTAACGCTTCGAGGGGGCTCATGCCCCGTTCTCTCGTTTGATTTGTAAACTCTACGAGCAAAATTGAGTTTTTCTTAACAATTCCAAGCAGAAGAATAAGGCCGATCATGCTGAAAATGTTAAGCGATTGGTTTGTCATGAGCAAAGCGATAAAAGCGCCCGAAACACTGAAAGGCAGAGCCAGCAGAACGGTGAAGGGATGAATCACATGGTTGAATTGCGAGGCGAGAATCATATAGGCCACCAGAATGCCGACCCAAAGCGCAAAAATTAAACTTTGAAATGATTCTTTGAAGGTCTGGCTTGTGCCGCTGAAAACGACCCGATAACCTTCGGGGAGCAATCCGTTACCGATTTGGCGCGCTTTTTCGATCGCTTTTGCTTGAGATTTCCCGCTTCCGACGTTGGCGAATATTCCAATGGCTCTTTCTCGTCCGCGTCTTGTAATGGCAAGAAGGCTTGGCCGCTCTTCTGTTCTAATGACTTCCCCAACGCGCACCATCTCGCCTCGATTGTTCCAGACGTAAAGGTCTTGTATGTCTTCAGGTTGAGTTCTTTTGCTTGGAATGACTTGAATGCGTACGTCATATCGTTTTCCTGCTTTTGTATATTTCGCAATTCGTTCACTTCCAATCATCGCGTTAATCGCCCGTGCGATAGAACCCGTGCTCACACCGCGTTCGAATGCTTTGCCGCGGTCTGGGTAAACGCGAACTTCAGGCATCCCCGAAAGGTAATCACTGTCCACATCTTGGAAAAGATTGTTTTCCTTCATTCGATTTTGAATCTCTTCGCTGTATTCCACAAGTTTTTCCCAGTCGGGACCACGCACGGTAAATTCAACAGGGAATCCTCGCTGGGCTGCGAAACCCCTTGTGGACAAATCTTGGAGGACGGCTTTGATGTCCGGAATTTTATTGAATTCTTTGCGAAAATCATCCATAAGTTCCAGTTGAGTCAGGCGGCGTTTTCTTTTTGAATCTCGTGGACGATCGTGTGGGGGTTTGAGACTGATAAACATCATTCCCGTATTCACTTCGCCGCCGCCAAAACCTCCAATGGCGGCATAATAGCGCCTGAGTTCTGGACGGCCCATTACGATTTCCTCTATTTTTTCAAATCGTTCCTTTGTAAACTCGATTGAAGAACCAATCGGAGTTTTTATTCGAGCGATGAACATGCTTTGGTCTTGAGCAGGAACAAATTCTTTTCTGAGGAGAGGGATCGTGCCGAGAGATACCGCAAAGAAAATCAGAGCTCCTAGGAGCACTTTTTTCTTGTTTCTAAGCGATAGAATCAGCGCTTTTCTATAAAGAAGGGTCAGTTGTTTTAACCCTTCTTCAAAACGTTTCCCAAATTGAGTTCTTCGTTCGCCGATTTCGAGAAACTGAGAACAGCGCATGGGTGCCAACGTCAAAGCTTCTAATAAAGAAAGCGCTACTGCGGCAGAAATGGTTACTCCAAATTGAAAGAAAAATTTTCCTATGATTCCTTTCATAAAGGCGACGGGGAGGAACACAGCGATAATTGCGAGGGTTGCGGCGAGCGCTGCAAATGTGATTTGCCGAGCGCCTTGGGAGGCGGCCTCTATTTTGTTTTTCCCCATTTCCCTGTGCCGGACAATATTTTCAAGCACCATAATGGCATCATCTACCACAATACCGATCGCGAGGGAAAGCCCTAGAAGGGTAAACGTATTGAGCGTAAAACCTGCGAATTTGAGCACCATAAACGTTCCAAGAATGGAAGTAGGAATTGCGAGTAAAATGTTTAAGTTGGTGCTCCAAGAGCCAAAGAAAAGCCAGCAGACAAGGGAAGTTAGAAGGGCGGATAAGACGAGCGTAAAATTAAGTTCTTTCACCGAGTCTTCGATGAATCTGCTGCTGTCGAAATTGATTCCTATTTCATACCCTTCCCGGAGATCGCGCTTTATTTCTTCAAGTCGTTTCCGCACCTCTTTCGCAACCGCTACTGTGTTGGCGCCCCTTTGTTTTCTAATGCCGATTCCCACAGCGGGTTTTCCAAGAATTCTGGAAATGCGGCGTACATCAGCGAGGCCGTCCTCGACATTGGCCACTTCTTTCAACAAGATGGGCTTGTAGACGGGCTGCCCGCCGCGTTTTGTAATCGATATTTTTTCAAATTCTTCGACGGAGCGGGCTTCTCCCATGGCCCGAACGGTAGATTCTTTCTTCTCAGTTTCAAGCCGTCCGGCGGGTATTTCCACATGCTCTTCCTGAATGGCGTTGACAATGTCTTCTACGGTTAGTTGGTATCCGCTTAGTTTTTTGGGGTCCACCCAGACACGCAGATTTCGCTCCCTAAAACCGCCTAAAAATATATCACCAACTCCAGGTATCGTTTTAAATCGGTCCTTGAGTTGCGTATCTACGTATTCCATGAGCTCCCGTAATGGTTTTTCGGTGGATACGCCGATCCACATGATCGGCTGGTCTTCTGGGTTTGATTTTGTGATGATGGGAGGATCTATGTCTTCCGGCAGTCTTCGCTGGGCCGCCGATAGTTTGCTTTGCACTTCTTGTAAGGCGACATCGATGTCTCGTTCCAACTCAAATTCGATTGTAATATCAGCGCTGCCTTGTCGCGTTGAAGAAGAAACATCTCTTATGCCTTGAACACCCATGACCGCGTCTTCGACGATGTCGACCACATCGCTTTCCATTACTTCAGGCGCGGCGCCTTCCCAAGTGACATCAATGCTTAAGACTGGAAAATCAACGTCCGGCATTTGGCCGACGCCCATTCCGCGGAAGCTGAGGGCCCCGAAAAACATAAGTCCCATCATGAGCATCCAGGCAAAAACAGGATTTTTAATCGAAACATCAGATAGGTTCACTCTGTTAGATCTCCTTCCTGCTAAAAACAGTTGACAACATTACCTGTACTGAATTATTTGTGGACTTCCCACAAAACGTATCGTTTTTAGAATTTAGAGATCTAACGGGGTTCATCGAAGTAACCTCGAGCGACTTGAAGATCCCAATAGCTTTGTTTTGTGCCATAATAAATTCGATTCGCTTCGCGGCGTGTATTGTAAAGCTCTTCAAGCGCAACCAATACGTCCAGGTTGGATACCAAATTTCGAGCATACTCTTCTTTTTGAAGATCAAAGTTTTTTTCTGAAGCATCCACCGCCGCTTGAATGGCTTTAAGTTCTTCTGCGGAAGTTTTCCAATTTTGGTAGGCATCTTTAATGTCCAATTCCGCCCCGCGCCTCGCAAGGGAATGATTGAGCTTCGCTTTTTTCCAGCTGCTTACCGCTTGTTTAATATTCCCAACCGTTTCGCCGCCTCTGGAAAGAGGGAGGTTGAATTTAAGCAAAAGATCCCAGTCGATGTCCTTTTGAAATCCTTCACGTTTAATGAAGCGATTGCTCTCAAGGGATATTTCCGGCCATAGGTCGCTTTGGGCTTCAATGACTCCATTCCAAGCAGTTTTTGTCGCCTGTCTAGATGCTTCTACATCTGGTCGTTCCTCTGAGAGGTCTAGATAGGTTTCAAGGTCTGAGATGGTATCAGAAGGTAAATCATTGTCTTTAAGCTGTTCATGACGTACAGAAGTTCCAATGAGGAATTCAAGAGTGTGGAGGGCAATGGCTAAGGCTCCGCGTGACCTTGCCAAATCCGATTCAATCAGTTTCATACGGGAGATGGCCGTTGCTAACTCACTTGCGCGTGACCGTCCGATTCTTTCACGTGCTTCCAATTCTTTTATCCTTCCTTCGAGCGCTTGATGAATTCCGTCAGCAATTTCGACGTCTTTCGTTCGTTCCAGCACGGAAAAAAATGAGAGTACTACATCACGAAAGAGAAGTTGCTTTGCGCGGACCCATTCTTGCTTACGCTGTTTTTTTAAACTCCCAGCGGCGCCTAATGCTGCGATGGATCTGAACCCCTGAAAGAGAGGTTGTGTAATGACGAATTTTCGTTCTCTTCTGTGTGGCACCGAGGAAGTTCCCGTAGCGCCTCCTTCACGAGAGCCTCGAGAGTCCTGCCTGAAATCTGTAATTAAGAAATCGACATCACCAAATAGTTCGGCCGTAGATTTGAAAAATTCCGCTTCGGCCTCTTCAACGGTTTCTTTGCTGATCGCAATCGTTTCACTTCTTTTAAGAGCGAGTTGATAACAATCTGATAAAGTGAACAGGGTAGGTTCTTGGACTATATTCGCCTCAGATGTGCGTGTCTGCTTTTGAGAAGGTTTTTTTGCAAGCGCATGACACGCAGGAGTCGTGAGGTTAAAAAAGAATAGGCCAAACAGGAAAAAGATGACTAAGCTTTTTACCGCTTTCATATGAGGATTTGAGGTCATCTCTTTTTTCTTTTCTCACCTAAGGCGCGTATAATATTTTGAGATAGAAGTTGATAGAAATGGACCACGGTTTTTTGTTCGTGGGCCTTGAATGAGGAAAGCGTGCGGAGGGGAAGGCTGAGGGCGCGATTTTGGATTTTGCGAACGAGGTTTCTTCCTTTTGATAATGTTTTGAGCAAGTGGATCCTGCGGTCTTTTGCGTGTGGAAATCGTTTGATGAATCGTGTTTCTTCGAGCCGATCAACGAGGTTTGTGATCGCTGGCTTTGAAAGGTGCAGCTTCCGGCTTGCCTGAGTCATGGTCATAAGGCCGGAAGTTGCGAGAAGACTTAAGAGTGCATATTGGGGAAGGCTTAGATCGTATTGGTTTAATATGGTTGTGTAGAAACGCGAGAAAAGAACCTGGATTTCGCGAAACGATTCATTTAAGCGGCCGCTTGTTTTCATAAAGTGGTTTTCGTCATGACGGTCAAACGTTGCTGGAAATCCAATATAGTTTAGTGATCAAATAGTTAAATGATAGAATTATTAGTCGGTTGAATAATACCTCCTTCGACTTAGAAGTTCAAGTAGAATTTTATTTTGTTAAATCGGTGTTCGGCTGAGTAAGATTACATTGAAATTCGGATGAGAGAGGGTATAATTTAACGCATCTTCGCCGTTTTAGCGCATGCAACTTTCGCCAGATGACGCGCCGCCCGTCTTCCCGCCTGCCGGCGAGGCAGTCCGGACGGGCAGAGATCCGCCTCATAGTTTGGCGCGAAATTGGTAAAGCAGCAGTTTCGCCCGCCTGATAGCTTGGCGAGGTCCTGCGAAACTACGAGCGTAATTGGCTGGTGTAGCTCAGTTGGTAGAGCAGCGGTTTCGTAAACCGCA
>JACQQP010000046.1 GCA_016206945.1 Candidatus Omnitrophota bacterium
CCGCAGCACCAAGCGCCCGACCGCCCTTAACAACCTAATAAATAATTCATAGGAAGTTAAGGACAGTACTGATTACCGATAAATAATCGATGGACGATTAATGAAAATCAGTACCGGCGCTCGGTCAAGCGGCGGCCTCGTTTGGTACGTTGCCTCGCAATGACGGTTTAAGATTAAAAAAAGCAGGAGAAATGTCCTCTGACACGGAAACCATTCTAGTTCTCGATTTCGGCTCTCAATATACGCAGTTGATTGCAAGGAGAGTCAGGGAACAAAATGTGTTTTCAGTGATTTATCCTTATAACGCGCCGCTTGCCAAAATTCTTGCATTAAAGCCCTCAGGCATTATCCTTTCAGGTTCACCCGCTAATGTGTATCAAAAGAATGCCCCCATTCCATCCCGCTCCATTTTTTCCCTTGGGGTTCCTATTCTTGGGATTTGTTACGGACTTCAGCTGACCGCTCACCTGTTTCGCGGTAAGGTGAAAAAAGTAAAACAGAGGGAGTACGGGCACGCACGGCTTCACATCGACCGGCGAGAAGACCTGTTTAGGAATTTTCCGCCAACGATTGATTCCTGGATGAGCCACGGCGATCAAGTCGAGCGTCTTCCGAAAGGATTTGAGTGCATCGCTCATACTTCAAGTTCACCCATTGCAGCATTCCGAAACGTAAAGAGCCGCATTTATGGGGTTCAGTTTCATCCCGAAGTGGTGCATACGCCGTTCGGCCCAAAAATCATCCGGAATTTTCTCTTTCGGATTTGCCGCCTCAAAGGGAAGTGGACGCAAGGTTCATTTATCCGCGATACGATTCAATCCATCCGCACACAGGTGAATGGCGAAAGAGTGGTCTTAGGTCTTTCCGGCGGTGTGGATTCTTCTGTGGCGGCAACGCTCGTTCATCGGGCGATCGGCCGCAGGCTGAATTGTATTTTTGTCGACACAGGCCTCCTTCGTTTAAAGGAAAGGGAAGGCGTTCGGGACACGTTCCAAAGGCACTTGAAAATGAACGTTAAGATCGTGGATGCCTCGGCGAAATTTCTACGTGCGCTTCGTGGTGTCGAAGATCCCGAACGGAAACGAAAGATCATCGGTCGTTTGTTTATTGAGGTTTTTGAAAAGGAGGCACGCGTCATTGCGAGCGAAGCGAAGCAATCCCTGTCTCGCCGGCAGACAGGTCGGAGATTGCGTCGTCGCTCCGCTCCTCGCAATGACAATGGAATTCCATTTCTTGCGCAAGGCACGCTTTATCCTGACGTCATCGAATCTGTTTCTTTTCATGGCGGACCGAGCTCGACCATTAAATCTCACCACAACGTCGGCGGGCTTCCCAGCAAGATGAAGTTTAAACTCATCGAACCGCTTCGAGAACTTTTCAAAGATGAAGTTCGCGAAGTGGGCCGTTCCTTAGGCCTCCCGAGGGAGCTCATTGAACGGCAGCCTTTTCCGGGTCCAGGTCTTGCCGTGAGAATCATTGGTCCTGTGACAAAAGAGGCTTGCGACCTTTTGCGGGAAGCGGATTGGATCGTGATGGATGAGATCAAGAAATCAGGATTTTATTCCAAGCTGTGGCAGACGTTCGCCGTTTTGCTCCCGATCAAAAGCGTGGGCGTCATGGGAGACGAACGCACCTATGAAAATGTAGTCGCGATCCGCGCCGTGACCTCTGAGGATGGGATGACCGCCGATTGGGCGCGCTTGCCTGAGGCTCTTCTCAGTCGGATTTCCAATCGCATCATTAATGAAGTTCGCGGAATCAACCGCGTCTGCTATGATATTAGCTCAAAACCGCCAGCGACCATTGAGTGGGAGTGAGCATGTCCCATAGCGATTTTGTTCATCTGCATTGTCATTCGCAATTTTCGCTCTTAGACGCTGCCTCCAAAATTCCCCAGTTGATCAGGCGTGCGGTCGAGCTTAAATTTCCTGCCCTTGCGATGACGGACCACGGGAATCTCTTCGGCGCCATTTCCTTCTATGAAGAGGCAATGCGCCAGGGAATTAAACCGATCCTTGGAATGGAAGCCTATATCGCGCCTCAGTCTCGTTTTGATAAAACGGCGCACGGAATTAAAGAAGCTTCATTTCACATCACGCTCCTTGTGAAGAATGAAGTGGGATACAAAAATCTGCTCAAGCTCACCACCGCAAGTTACTTGGAAGGATTCTATTACCGTCCGAGGATCGATAAGGAGCTTTTGAAGAAATACCACGAGGGGTTAATTGGGCTCTCGGGATGTCTTAAGGGTGAAGTTGCTTATTACACTTGGAACGAGCAGCTTGAGAAAGCGCGCGATGCCATTCGGGACTTTATTGATATTTTCGGTAAAGATCATTTTTATCTCGAATTGACCAATCAGGGAATTGATGCGCAGCAAAAGTTGTTCGAGCACTATCCCAAGCTTGCCGAGGAGTTTGCTTTAAAGCTTGTTGCGACGAACGACTGCCACTACATTCATCGTGCGGACGCCAAAGCCCATGACGCGCTCATTTGCATTGGAACAGGTTCGAACCTCTCGGATCAAGATCGGATGCGTTATCACGGGGACAATTTTTATCTCAAGACGGCTGAGGAAATGAAGGAATTGTTCAAAGACAATCCCGAAGCGATTCGGAGTACGATTGAAATTGCCGAGCGCTGTAACCTCGAGCTTGATTTTAAGAAAACCCATCTTCCTATTTTTTCGCCTCCCGATCAGAAAGACCCCGACACCTATCTCGAAGAACTTTGTTTTAACCCTCTGCAAGCGAAATTGAATGGAACCATTCCTGAAGCATACGTGAAGCGGCTTCGTTATGAACTTTCGGTGATTAAAAGGATGGGTTTCACCGGTTATTTTCTTGTGGTGTGGGATTTTATCCGCTACGCGCGGGAGAATAAGATTCCGGTGGGTCCAGGCCGTGGATCGGTTGCGGGAAGTTTGGTGGCATATTCCTTGGGAATTACCACGATCGATCCCATTCGGCAAGGTCTCATTTTTGAGCGGTTTTTAAATCCTGAGCGAATTTCGATGCCCGATATTGATATTGACTTTTGTTATGAAAGACGGGATGAAGTGATTGACTATGTCCGGAAAAAGTATGGCCAGGAGAGCGTGGCGCACATCATTACTTTTGGAACCATGGCGGCACGGGCGGTGATTCGCGACGTGGGGCGCGTCATGGGAATGAGTTATCAAGAGGTGGATCGGCTGGCCAAATTGGTGCCTGCTGAACTGGATATGACGATAGAGCGCGCGCTTCAAATGGAGCCCAGGCTCCGTGATTTGGCAACTACCGACGAACATGTAAAGCAATTAATTGAAACGTCAAAGGCGCTTGAAGGTCTTTCGCGGCATGCATCGACTCATGCAGCTGGCATTGTGATTTCGGATGGACCGCTTCATGAATATTGTCCGCTCTTTAAGGCAAATGAAACGATTACGACTCAGTATGACATGGCAGCCGTGGAAAAGATCGGACTATTGAAAATGGATTTCTTGGGTTTGAGAACGCTTACCGTGATCGAGGAAGCTTGTAAAATTGTGAGCCGAACGTTCAATCAAGATCTTAAAATTGAAGCAGTTCCTTTGGACGACTCTGTGACTTATGAGATGCTGGGAAAGGGCGAAGCCATCGGTATTTTTCAGCTTGAAAGTTCAGGGATGCGCGACCTCCTAAAGAAAATGAAGCCGAGTCGCTTTGGTGATTTGGTGGCGCTCCTTGCGCTGTACCGGCCGGGACCTTTGGGAAGCGGGATGGTGGATGATTTTATCCGCAGGATGCATAACCCCACTCTCATTCAGTACGATCATCCTGCCCTTGAGCCCATTTTGAAGGAGACCTACGGCATTATTCTTTATCAGGAGCAAGTGATGCAGATTGTCTCAGCCCTTGCTGGATTCAGCCTTGCCAAAGCGGATTCCTTGAGGCGCGCCATGGGAAAGAAAATCCCGGAAATTATGGAGCGCGAGAAGAAATCATTTATAGAAGGAGCTACGAAACGGCGCATCCATTCAAAGACGGCCGAGAAAATTTGGAATTTGATCGAGTACTTTTCTGGTTATGGTTTCAACAAGAGTCATTCAACGGCGTACGCGTTTATCTCTTATCAGACCGCTTACCTCAAAGCCAATTACCCGGTTGAGTTCATGGCTGCTTTGCTCACCTCGGAGAAAGACAATACGGACAAGATCGTCCGCTATATTGAGGAATGCAAACGGCTTGGAATCCCGGTTCTCCCTCCTTCCGTGAATCAAAGTTTTTCGGAATTCACATGCGTTGGAAAAACCATTCGTTTTGGTCTGAGTGCGGTGAAGAATGTCGGGACAGGAGCCGTGGAGTCGATTATTGCCACGCGCGAAGCAAGAGGTGTATTTAAATCGCTTTATGATTTTTCGGAACGCGTGGACCTGAGGCTTTGTAATCGCAAGGTGCTTGAAAGTTTGATCAAATGCGGGGCCTTTGATGATTTCAAGTTAAGGCGTTCTCAGTTGATGGCGGCGGTTGACCGTGTGCTTGAGGTCGGCTCCAAGACTCAGCAGGACCGGCAGCGCGGTCAACTTTCACTCCTCGATCAATTAGAGCATCCGATCACTTCCTCGGGGGTGGATGCCTCCATTTCTGATATGGAGGAATGGCCTGAAAATCAGCTCTTGAGTTACGAGCGTGAAGTCCTTGGATTTTACGTGAGCGCGCACCCTTTGGCCAAGTTTGAGAAGGTACTTCGGACTTATGCTGCGGCAACGACCTTGACACTGCCGGAGCTTAGGGACCAGGAGGAGATCACCATCGGCGGCATTGTCAATACGATTAAGGAAATTACAACCAAGAAGGGAGATCGTATGGCTTTTGTCGGCCTTGAGGATTTGGACGGAAGATGTGAAGTCATCGTATTTCCAGAGCTTTTTCGTTCTTCGACGGGTCTTCTTCAAAAGGACGCCATTGTTTTTATCCGCGGAAAAGTGAATGCGCGCGAAGATACGCCAAAAGTAATCGCCGAAGAATTTATTCCAATCGAAGGGATTGAGAAGAAGCTCACCAAGGTGGTTTCCATCGATCTCTTGACCGCTGGTCTTGAGTTGAATACGCTTCAGAAATTAAAGGACATTCTGTTGCACCATCCGGGCGCTACGCCCGTCTACATCCACTTTCGGGATCCGAGCGGACATAAGACGATCCTTCATTCGGGGGAAGGTTTTAAGGTGGAGACAAGCACTCCTCTCTTCGAAGCGTTAGAGGAACTGCTTGGCGCAAGCGCCATTAAGATTAGGAGCTGAATCGGGGCTTTGTGTTTCCAACTCTTTTAAACAAAATAAGTTAGAGAAGAAATTATCTTGACACGAGTTTTCGAATTTGCTATTTTGTTGAGCAGTAAAGACTTAGAGCACCTAACAAAAGTACCCCATGATCGCGACGCGAGAGATTTTGACACCAGACCAGGAACGAGGAGGAAGGCGTATGGGAAGCCCAATACGCCGACGACGAGTGACGCCGTCTGGGGTCACAAATCGCCGCGTCCCGAAGGGTTGCAGCAAACATAGGCCATCTCGTGCGTTCTCGCTCCTCGGCGTATCTTCTACCGATACGCCGTCGTCGCTCGGCCTTCGATCTGGCCTATTTTTGCCAGCAACGCGATTCATGCGGTACTTTCGTTAGGTGCTCTTAGGTGTTCTTAGGACGACAGAGTCTAGAATCGGAGGTGAGCGGATGACTAAAAAAGACATAGTCACAAAAGTATCGAATGACACCAACCTCACCCAAATCGATGTAAAAAAGATCGTGCAGCGCTCGCTCGACGCGATTGTGGAGAGCTTGGAGCGCGGGGAAACGGTGGAGTTGCGTAATTTTGGGGTGTTCAAGGTTAAAACCCGTCGAGGTCGGGTTGGACGTAACCCGCGTACGGGTCAAGAAGTTCAAGTCCCCGAGAAGAAAGTGGTGGTATTCAAACCGGGACTTATTTTGAAACATCAAGTTAAATAAGTTGGGAGGATGAGCAATGGCAGTAAAGGGTAAGGTCAAGTGGTTCTCGAACGTGAAGGGGTATGGTTTTATTGAGCAAGAAGGTGGGCAGGATGTGTTCGTTCACTATTCTTCGATTCAAGGGGACGGTTACAAAACCCTCGAAGAAGGGGATGTGGTCAGTTTCGAAATTGTTCAGGGCGAAAAGGGTCCTCAGGCTTCAAACGTCGTAAAGGAAAAAGCAGCAAAGGCTGAGCAGCAAAAGTAAAACGCCTTTATCTTTCATTTGATTGATTCTCTCCAAAAGGTCTCCGGGGGGCGGCGAAGCTTCTCATCGAGACCTTTTTCCGTTCTTATGGAAAAAGCGCTGAAACGTTTCTTAATTTCTTTTCCTCTCGGGCCACGGAACTTAGAAAGAAACAAGAAAGCCGGAACCGTTCTTTTAACCAAGGAAGAAACGCACCACTTAAAAAATGTGCTTCATATGAAGGAAGGGAGTTTGTGCGTTTTGTTCGACCGGGAAGGAAACGAGTTTGTGAGTCGCATTGAGCGTTTTGGCCCCGGTGCGCAGTTAGAAGCGCGGCTTTTAGAGCCTGTGGCTCGAGAAACGAGTGACCTTCTGCGTTTGACGGTGGCGCAGGCGATTCCTCAGGATCGGAACATGGATCGGATCGTGGAGAAGGCGGCCGAGCTTGGACTTTTCGAATTAATGCCCCTGGTGACCGAACGTACCGTGGTGCGGATGGAGAAGGAGCAATTTGACAAAGTACACAGACGCTGGGAGCGGATTGCGGAGCAAACACTCAAGCAGTGCCGACTCAGGAAAGCGCCCAAAATTGCACCCTTGACTTTATTTAAAGATCTTTCCTCCGAGCCTTCTCAATACGATTTGTTTTTTCTGCTTCACCCCTCCAAGGAGGCCTCACCGATTCGCGACTGCGTTTCATTTTCGCCGAGTTCCTTTATCCGTGACAAGACGGTCCGGGTTCTTCTTGCCATCGGACCAGAAGGCGGTTTTTCTCCGAGGGAGGTAGCGATGGCTCGGGCGAGGGGCGCACGTTTGATTCAACTGGGGCAAGGGATTCTTAAGACGGACACTGCTTTTGTAGCCGCGGCCGGTTTTTTTCGTTTTGGATATGGTTGAGGAAAGAAGATGATCCCATCACCTCCACGTACGCCTCCTCCTCTTAAGATGAGCGGCGTATTTTCGAAGAAAATTCATGAGCACGCTTTACTCAAAGTACCAGATTGCTTCTTAAAGCGTGCTCTTGCCGTGGAGGTGATGGGATGAAGGTAAAGTTTGCGACGCTGGGTTGCCGTCTTAATCAATACGAAACCCAAGCGATTCGGGAACAATTTCTGGGACGAGGATTCGAAGAGACTCAGGATTCAAAAGAGGCGGGCGTATTTGTTTTAAATACGTGCACGGTGACAAGCGAAAGCGACCGCCAGAGCCGTTATCTGATTCGAAAATTTCACCGTGAGAATCCCGAAGCGAAAATTGTCGTTACGGGTTGTTATGTGGAACGCAATGAGCGAGAAATCCGATCGATGCCAGGAGTGACGCTTGCGGTTTTAAATCGCGAGAAATCGGAAATAGTCGATTTGTTTTCTGCAGGGGCAGGTGTTCAACCTCGCCCAATGTGCATTTCGGGCGGTTTGGTTCGTCCTTCCACAAGACGCTACAGTCCTCTTTTTATTTCGCGATTTGAAGGCCGGACTCGGGCGTACATTAAAGTTCAGGATGGTTGCAATCATGCCTGCTCTTTCTGCAAGGTGGTTTTGGTCCGAGGTCCGGCACGATCCAGGCCGCTTGAGGAGATCGTTGAAGAAGCGAAGCGCCTGCGAGATCACGGTTTTCAAGAAGTGGTGCTCACGGGCATTCAGCTTGGCTCTTATGGTTATGATTTCGAAAAGCGTCAAATGCTCGTCGATTTGCTCAAGGCGTTGGCAGTAATTTCTGGTTTAAAACGCGTCCGCTTAAGTTCCATCGAGCCGACGGATGTAACAGATGAATTAATAGAAGCCATGGCTTCCCTCGATCAAGTGTGTCCGCATCTTCACATCCCACTTCAGAGTGGAGATGATCGAATTCTGGAACGAATGAACCGCCGTTACCGCAGAGAATTTTATGTCGATTTGGTTAGGCGAATCCGCCAACGAGTTAACGATTTCGTCCTTACCACTGATGTAATGGTCGGATTTCCAGGAGAGGAAGACGTCCATTTTGATCAGACGCTTGAGCTTCTGATGGAAACCAAACCCTATAAACTCCATATATTTCCTTACAGTGCACGCGAAGGCACGCGCGCAGCCCGATTTCAGGAAGTAGTCAATGAACAAGAGGTCCGCCGAAGGAAGCAGATTCTTTTTATGCTTGAGGAGAAACTTCGTAGAAGCGTCCAAGAGCGGTTTATGGGTCGCACGATGGACGTTTTGGTTGAAGATCAACATGTGCCTCGAGGTTGGGTCTTTGGCAGAACCAATAATTTTGTAAGAGTGGGTGTTCCAAGCGAAATAGGCTGTCCTGGCGATTTCGTAAAAGTGGAGGTAAACCGAGTCGAAAATGGCGAGTTGGTAGGGGATGTTATCGACCATTAGGGAAGGAGGGACGCAAGCGTGTCTTTTTCAACAATGATTCCGGCGCAGTTGGAGCTCGAGTGGCTTGCGCTTTGGTTTAAAATGGGTTGGTTGGACGTGGTTTTTCTGATCGTTTTCGGATTTGGTGTTTTCCTGGGTTTGCGGAAAGGACTTGCCAAGACGCTCCCGGGCTTGATTGAAGTGGTTATCGTGCAAACCGTTACCATTGAATATGGCCTGGCCATCGCGCAGAGGTTGTATGTAAAGCTGCAAGTGATTCCGCTTGAAGCGCTTCACATCGTCCTCTTTGCTTCGCTCGCTCTCGGATTAATTGTTTTGCTTCGCCTTATGTTTCAAATGCTCGCGCTTGTGGCTTCTGTGGAGTTTAAACCGCCCATCAACAATGTGGGAGCGGCCGTTGTCGGCGGCGTTCAGTTTGTTTTATATTTAGGCCTCCTCGCCTCATTTTTAACTTTGTTACCTCTTCCTTTTATTCAGCAGACTTTTTCTGGCACATCCATCAGCGGCCCTTTTTTAGCCGAGCTGAGTCAGTCGGTTCATGATTTTTTTGTGAGATGGCTCCCAACAACGTGGCAAATCAGGTGATGGGATGAGGCCATTAGAACGGCCGTTTTATGAGCGCAACACTCAAGTAGTTGCTATTGAGCTCATTGGGAAAGTCCTGACGCTCCATCAAAATGGAACAGCCATAAGCGGCGTGATCGTGGAGACAGAGGCTTATTTTGGATCTGGTGATCCCGCAAGTCACGCTTATCGCGGCGTGACGCCGCGGAATCGGGTCATGTTTGGACCTGCCGGTGTCAGTTACGTTTATTTTACTTATGGAAACCATCATTGTCTTAATATCGTGACGGAAAGGGAAGATACGGCTGGAGCGGTTTTAATTCGGGCGCTTGAGCCCATTTCAGGAATGGACGTTATGAGGAAACGCCGCCCGAACGCACAGGACCAGGAATTGACCAACGGGCCTGGAAAGTTAACTCAGGCGTTTGGAATCACGCGCGAACATTCTGGGGTGGATTTGACGAAAAGTTCTTTTTTTGTGGCAGAGGGTACGGACAGCAGGTATCTGCGAATTCAGGCAGCGCCTCGAATTGGAATCAGCCGCGCCAAGGAAAAGGTGCTCAGATTTTATTTAATGGATAACCCTTTTGTATCGACCTTGTAGCTTTGAGGGATGATGTGGCCAGCGATCAAATCGTAGATCAAGTTCAATCGCTTAATGATATTGTGGAAGTGATTTCCGCCTACGTTCCGCTCAGACGGGCGGGGCGAAGTTTCAAAGCCACTTGTCCCTTTCACCAGGAGAAGACACCTTCCTTCATGGTCAATCCGGATAAGCAGATCTTTCATTGCTTTGGTTGCGGTGTTGGGGGAGATGTGTTTTCATTTTTGATGAAATATGAACGCATGACTTTTCCGGAGGCGCTCAAGAGGCTCGCAGAACGGGTTCACGTCCCAGTTCCTGAGTTTAAACATTCATCTCCTGAAGAACGTTCCCAGACCGAGAGGCTTTATCAAGTTTATTCAGCGGCGAATGAATTCTACCGCAGGAATCTTAAAGACCTGGAATTGGGCAAGCCCGCTCGCGCCTATTTAGCGAAGCGCAGTTTCGGCGAGTCAGAAATGGATATTTTCCATTTAGGTTTTGCAATTCCGGAATGGAGCCATTTGTACGAATTCCTTTCAAAAAAGGGATTTGGCGAGCAGGAGCTGCTTCGTTCCGGTTTGATCGTCCGGTCAGCGCAGGCAAGGACCTACGACCTTTTTCGAGGCCGCGTGATGTTCCCGATTTTTAACTCCCAAGGGAAAGTCATTGCGTTTGGCGGCCGCGTTTTTGGAGACGAGACGCCCAAATATTTGAATTCGCCGGAAACGCCCATTTTCAGAAAGCGCAAGGAATTGTACGCGCTTCATCTTGCTAAACGCGCGATTCCAACAACGGGAGAAGCCAGGCGAATCCTGATTGTTGAAGGGTACCTCGATTGCATTAGACTCCATGCGAATGGTTTTCAAAATGCAGTGGCGACGCTGGGCACGTCATTGACTCCGGAGCATGTCCAAATGTTGAAGCGGTATGCGGATGAAGCGACTGTCATTTTTGATGGTGATAAAGCGGGAGAGCAAGCTTCTTTAAGGGGGCTTGATCTGTTTCTGGAGGAGGGAATGGGAGTTAGAGTTTTGTGCCTTCCCAAGGGTTTTGATCCAGACGATATGGTACGCGTGAAAGGAAAGGAGGCGATGGCTGAACTCATCGGCCAAAGTCAGGATTTTTTTGATTTTAAGCTTCAAGTATTGCTTGGCCGCTACAATAAATCTGATTCTCTCGGCCTTCTGAAAATCACAAGTGAATTTCTCGATACTTTTTCGAAAATCAAAAGCCCCGTTTTAGTAGATCGCTATCTGAGAAAGTTGGCCGTGACGCTTGGAGTCCAAGAAAATTCCCTTCGCTCTGAACTTAATAAATTAAGGGCGAAACTGAGTGGTCTTAAATCAGCTCGATCGGAACCGAGACCGCTCGCAGCCGAGTTGAGAAAAGCGGAGCCGCCGCTCGAAAAGCTTCTGTTAGGTCTTGTGCTCCATTATCCACCTTATCTTCGGATGTTTCAGGAGGTGTTCCCTGAGTATTCGTTTTCGGGTGAAAAGACGCGGGAAATTTTCAATTTGTGTCACCAAATGATTCAAGAATATGGGGAACGCGAGCTGTCGCCTTCGAAATTATTAAATCGAATCAAGAACGAAGAGTCGAAAACGTTTGCCTGCCGGCTTTTGATGATAGAATGGAGCTCGGGAACGGATCGGGAACAGGCATTTCAGGATGTGTTGCGCGGTCTTCGAGGTCAAGAACGCGCAGGTCGTCTTAAAACGCTCCGCCATCAAATTGTTCAGGCAGAAGAAGCTGGAAATCAAGAATTAGTCTTGAAGTATATGAAGACGTATCAAGAGCTTTTAAGCAAATCGGATAGTCATTAAACTATTGATTTGGAATAAGTTAGGCATCTTTTTCCCTAAGTCAAGTTCATCCTCAAAAACGCCCTTTAAGAGTGAAAAAAAGGCCGGAAAAAGGGGAGCGAAGCAATTTTTTTTATGCTAGACTATTAGTTTCGCCATAAGGCAAAATATTTCTTCTAAGCTAGATTCGGTCTGTATGGGGAAGAAGAAAAAAACCAAACGGATTAAGGAGAAAGCGAGTCCCATGCCAATGGAAGTTACCGCGCCGACACAAGTTAAAGCATTTAATTATCAGGAAGTGCTGGAGAAACTTATTTCCTTGGGCAAGCGCCAAGGCTACTTGACGTATGAGCAGATCAATGATCAGCTTCCGCCGGAAGTAGCTTCCTCCGAAAAAATGGAAGAAATCATCACCGCCCTTACCGAAAAGGGAGTTGAAATCACGACCAGTTCGCTCCAAAGGGGCAACGCCATCGAAGAAAAAGCAGACTTCAAAAAGGGCAAGGATTATCTAGAGGAAGGGAAAGAACCTCTTGAGGAATTGGAACGGGCGCGTATGGATGATCCCGTGCGGACCTATTTACGCCAAATGGGTCAAATTCCGCTCCTAACGCGCAGCCAGGAAATCGAGCTGGCCAAGCGGATTGAGGACGCTGAGGAAAAGTTAAAAACAGTTGTTTTTGAA
The DNA here is from genome assembly GCA_016206945.1 of Candidatus Omnitrophota bacterium. Taxonomy (GTDB): domain Bacteria; phylum Omnitrophota; class Omnitrophia; order Omnitrophales; family Danuiimicrobiaceae; genus 01-FULL-45-10b. The sequence goes on from JACQQP010000046.1 coordinate 12,181, forward strand.
ACGAAAGCAGCCCGCCATGAAGTGCTTTATTTGGCCAATCAAATCATCAGCGACGAAGTGAACCTCGAGTCCATTATTGATGAAGATCAGGAAGATAAACTTCTGCTCACCAAGCGTAAATTGAAGGTGCTGACACGCCGCCTGCGGGCCTCGCGGAGAGATTCGGATTTAGTTCCGCTTCTTCAGTTGTTCAATTTGAATATTGGCATCGTGGAGCAGATTATTGTCAATCTGAGGGCAAAACTTGAGGAACTTAGAGAAAACCGTAGGGAAATTACGGTTCTGAGACGGAAGAAAGTTCGTGGCGGAATCGGGGAGCTTGTGCACCGAAATCGCCAGATTTTAGATGAACTCGGCGAGCCTGAGGATACCGTTTACGAACATTTCAAGCGGATTCAGAAACGCGAGCGGGAGCTTTCGTCTGCAAAGAAGGATCTCGTAGCAGCCAATTTAAGATTGGTCGTGAGCATTGCCAAGAAGTACACCAATCGCGGGCTTTCTTTTTTGGATTTAATCCAGGAAGGCAATATTGGCTTGATGAAAGCAGTCGACAAGTTTGAATATAAGCGCGGCTATAAGTTTTCAACTTATGCCACATGGTGGATCCGGCAAGCGATTACCCGCTCCATTGCAGACCAGGCTCGCACCATTCGCATTCCCGTGCATATGATAGAGACGATCAACAAGTTTTTCAGGGCTTCGCGGCATTTGGTTCAAGAGACGGGTCGGGAGCCAACCCCCGAAGAAGTGGCACGCGTCATGAAAATGCCGGTTGAAAAAGTAAAGGGCATTCTCAAGATTGCTCAGGAACCCATTAGTCTTCAGACGCCGGTGGGCGACGATGGAGATACGAGCTTCGGCGATTTTATTGAGGATAAGTCCGCCGTTTCTCCTGCCAATGTCACTGCCTATTCGATGTTGAAGGAACAGATGGACGGCGTTCTGGATACGATCACCGAGCGCGAAGAGAAGGTCTTGCGGCTCAGGTTTGGCATCGGGGATGGTTATTCGAGGACGCTTGAGGAAGTGGGCCAGATTTTTAATGTGACGCGCGAACGCGTAAGGCAGATTGAAGCCAAAGCGCTCCGGAAACTTCGCCATCCAACCCGCTCGAGGAAACTTAAGAATTTTTTGGACCTTAAATTGAGCGATTGAATCGCTTGGCATTTCCAGAAAAGGATTGAATTGATGGTCACGCAGGAAGAAGTGGTGAAGGCGCTTAAGCAAGTTTATGATCCTGAAATCCCGGTCAATATCTACGATCTTGGGTTGATTTACAACATTGGCGTGGATCGGGAGCGAATTGATATCAAGATGACGCTTACGAGCGCGGGTTGCCCTTCCGCTCAACAGATTCCTGACATGGTTCGCTCGCGTCTTTTGGCCCTTCCGGAAGTTCGAAATGTCGATGTCGAAGTCGTGTGGGAACCGCAGTGGAATCCCTCGCTCATTAGTCCGGAAGGAAAAAAAATTTTAAACCTCGAGGACGAGTCTTAAAAGTTGCTTCTCAATGGAGGAAGCAGAACGCCTTTACCACAAATCGGTTGCGCTCTTCCGATCCGGAAATTTAACTCAAGCGATTAGTATTCTAAAAGAAGTACTTGCCCTCAAACCAGATTTTCCGGACGCTCTTGAGACATTGGGAGTTTTGTATTCCAAGGTGGATCAACTGGACGATGCGATCGAAGTGATGAAGCGTCTTGCGCGAGTTTCTCCCAATCACATCATGGCCCACACGAATCTTTCCCGTTTTTATATTCAAAAAGGAATGGTCCTCGAAGCCGAGCGCGAACAGGCCGAGGCGAGGAGGCTTTCTTGGAAAGCAGAGCTTCAAGCGCAAAAAGGAACCGGCCCTATCAAGCGCAAATCTCCTGAGGAACTTGCTCGCGAAGAGGAAGAAGAGATTCAAGGTAGAATCGAACGGTATCGGAAGGTAATTGAACTTGATCCTAAAGACGTCCTCGGCTATTTTAGTTTGGGCACCGCACTTTTGGACGCGGAACGTCTTGAAGAAGCGCGAGACGCTTTTGAGAAGGCCGTCACTGTTGACGCTCATCATTCGCCTAGTTATTTTAGTTTGGGAGTTGTTTTGGAAGCTCTCGGCAGGAAGGAAGAAGCCGTTCACATTTACGAGCGGGGAATTCAGGTTGCTGACGCACGCGGTGATATGATTCCGCTTCGGAAAATGGAAGCTCGTCTTAACATGCTTCGCAAATGATCGAAAGCAGAAGGCAGTAGGCGGAAAGCAGGAGCAAGAGAAGAAGAAAGGTCGCTCGGGTTGGGCAGAGAAACAGGAATTTTGGGCAGATAGATGGCGTAAGACCCTTTTGTTTTAGGATTTCTGCTTTCTGCCTACTGCCTTCTGTTTTCTAGTTGTTTTTTAACAAGGGCCCGTACCAACTATCAGATTAATTGTTTTTATAAGTATCTATTCGGAAGTTGGTACAGTCCTGACTTCCAATGAATAGTCTAAACATGTTTTAATGAAAGTCAGGGCCCGTA
>JACQQP010000051.1 GCA_016206945.1 Candidatus Omnitrophota bacterium
AGCCAATTCATTTAAGCATTTGAATGAGCTGAAACAGACCTTTGGCTCAGCCGATTACGTCAGGCCTTATACAGTATTCAATATTTCAGGGAACAAATACCGGTTGATTACCTTGGTCAATTATCAAATTAGGACAGTTTTTGTGGAACAGATTCTAACGCATCGCGAATACGATCGAGGCAAATGGAGGAAATAGAATGACGCTTGAGACCTTGGAGAAAAAATTAAAACCCTACGAAGATCCTGTCAAGGATGCCTTCGCGAAGTGGCTTTATGTCCACTTTCCGCCCCGCCCCATTACGACAAAGAAAATGTATGCCCATTACCGGGAGGCGGTCAATATCCTCATGCATGAAATCGAAAAGGTGGAAAACAACGGCACCCTCCGCATGATTATTCAAGAATACCTCAATTCGGTCTTGCCTTTCATTGAAGACTACGAAAAGAAAGAATTTCCGATTGGCCGAGCTACCCCAGAAGAGATGCTCCGATTTCTAATGGAGCAAAATGAGTTAAGCCAATACGACATTGCCTCAGACGTTGGGGGCCAACCCGTGGTTTCCGATATTCTTCACGGAAAGCGAAGATTAACGCGGGATCATATTGAGCGGCTCGCTAAACGCTTTGGCGTCCGCCCCGCGACCTTCTTTCCGAGTTAATTCCTCCCAGATGGAATTCTAAGCAGAAAGAGGGGTGTGCGTTTCTTCATTTTTTCATGAAGACCTGTTTCACGGCTTGACTCACATTACCCAAGCAGCAGGAGCCCTGGGGATTGGTAACTTCGCAGTAACAGTTGCCGGCTTTGACTTGCGCCTTGATTTGATCGATCGCCGTGCTTTTTCCTGTTTCTTTAATCTCTGAGCGAATTTTCTCTGGCGTCCATCCGTAGCAATAGCAAACGGGCGCGTTTGGATCGTCGGGTTCTTTCAGGCCGACGGGTACGGTCAGATCGTCTTTTCGAAAAAGAACTTCGTTGGGTCGGAAGTAAACAACATCGCAGGTGGGAGTTCGGCAGAAGCAGAACTCATCTTGAGTGGGAATGCGGGGGCGAGATTCTGGTTTGAGTAGGGCACCAAGTGTGATTTTCCGTACCGTTTTGCCGAGAGCTCCACATTCGGGACATTTGGCTGAACTGCATTTCTGTGGCGGATGGAGCTCACAACAGGCCTCAGTCATGACATCGCTAGGATTCTCTGGAGAATCCTGTGGCTTAGAACAGCAATCCCCACTCATTTTTACTTCCTTTCTTTGCTCTAAAGCTTGGATTTTTCAGCTTTGTAACCTGTCTGATTAATTGCAGTCACGATCTGGTCCAAGTTCGTTTTCTGAGGATCGTAGGAAACAATCGCTATCTTATCTTTGGCGCTTGCCTTGATTTGGTGAATGCCGGGAAGTTTTTTCACTGCGGATTGCACGGCGATTTCGCAGGTGAAACAGGTCATACCCTCGACTGGAATCGAGATCTGGACGTCAGCTTCAGAAATGGGAAGTCCATGACTTCCTCTTGCGTAGGTGTAAAAATTGAGGCTGGCGAAAGTCAAAACAATGGCCGAAGCCAAAATGAGAACATTTCTCGTCATCTTTTTGCCTTCCATTTCGCAACGAGCAGATTCGCAGGATCTTTTCTCTTTAAAGTAGTTTCGCCACGCAAAGCTAAGAAGGAAGACAGCCCCAAGAATAAAATACCAGTGATATCTCCCGAGGACTGCCCCCAATCCCAGGCTGCCAAGGCCCACCACGATCAAAAGCAATGGACCAAGGCAGCAGACAGAAGCTGTGAGGGCTGAAAGAATTCCAAACCCTTTTGCCTTCATCCCATCACCTGCTTGTAAAGAACGCGCTGTAACGCCAAAACGAGCAATAGCGCGTTCTTTGTTTTTCTTGGAAACATTGCCGCTTCCAGCGGCAAGAAAGCAGGTGATGGGATCATCCACATCACCTGCTTCACAAAAGCACGCATTTTGTGCCTTGGACAAGCGTGCTTTTGAAACTCTTTGAGTTCTCGATGCTTCGCATCGAGAAAAGCAGGCGATGGGATCATCTTTAGACCTCTTTCAATTCACCGGTTTGTATCTTACGGACTAAATCGTTCCATTCCTGCTTTTTGAGGCGGACGAGATTGCCTTTTTCACCAATGTGGACTTCTTCATTGTAAACGGCAATCTCAGGGCAAGCCCCGCAAGCAGGACAGAGCGACACTTTCTTAATCGGTTCCATTTGATTTACCTCCTCTTCCTTTTCGGTTCTCTTTCAATTTGCGGACAGACTGCGTAAGAGCGTTTCTTCGCTTCCTTCGTAGAAACCCACTCCGAAAGAAGCGTCTCAAGATCTTTTTTCATCTTCTGCAACTCCTTGATCTTGGATTCAAATTCCTCAATTTTTTTGGTGAAAAGCTTTCTCACCAAATCGCAGCAGGGTTTCAGTCCTTGCTGACTGCACTGCATGATTCCCTTAACTTCTTTTAAGGTCAGACCCAAGCTTTGCGCTTTCTTGATGAAACGGAGTTTCCCGACAGCTTCGCGTGAATAGAGTCTGAATCTCCCTTCACTTCGGATTGGTTTTTCCAAAAGATCCAGCTTTTCGTAATAGCGAATCGTGTCAATCGAAGTTCCGGTTGTCTTCGCCACTTCGCCAATTTGAACGCGATCGTCCTTTTCCATTTTTGACCTTACATGAAGCTTACACCCTAGAGTGTACTCCAGAGTCAAGATAAAATTTTTTTAAGCGGTTTCTGCTAATAACTCATTAATTTTACTCTCAATCCGGATGTAATCCTGATCCCCTTTGACATATTGGCCGCCGGGATGGATGTAGCGGATCATTCCGGATCTATCAATGAGAAAGCTTACGGAAGTCCAGGGCCTTTCACGCTTATCAAGCCACCATCTTCGAAGCGTTTTCCAATCATAATCAATCGCTACTGGAAATTTAAATTGATACTCTTGGACAAGCTTTTGAACGTGAGTTCTGCTCACGGGTGTCGGGGATTTATGATGATAAATACCGATCACTTCTAAACCTTGACCGTGATACTTTTCGTAAAATTCATTAAGCGATGGCGCTGACGCTCGACAAAAAGGACATTCAGGGCCTGTCCAAAAACGGACAAGCACAACCTTTCCTTTTAAGTCATTGAGTTCAAGCAGCTTGGAATTAATCCAATCACTTAAAATCCAATCGGAAGGCTGCGTCCCGATTAAATCGTCGCCTTGCGCTGGTTCAGCACTAAGATGAGAAACAACCACAGTAAGCCCAATCAATGTCAACGTCAGAGAAAAACAAATAAATCGAATGAAATAAGTCATCGATAAACCATCGTATAAATTTACAGCACCTAAAAAACCTATGTCATTCCTTAACCGCTTCAGCGATCATCATTCCCCAAATGAAATTGATTTTAAATTTTTTCTCCTTGACGATACGAAACCCGACGTCCGAAAGAAAGCGGTTCAACTCTTCTTGCGAGTAACACTGCCTGTGAGCGGTGTCAAATAGCTTCAAACACAAATCGCAGAGGCGGCAGAGGAGGTAATTACGACACCAGTCCAGAATGATGATTCTTCCAGCCGTTTTCAAAACTCTCTTCATTTCGTTCAACGATCGAGCAGGGTCATCAAAAAAATGGAAGGAATTGGCGCATACGACCAGATCAAAATGCGCTTCCGGAAATGGAACTCGGGAGGCAGCGGCTTTAGAAAAAGTGACGTTCGGAGAAGCACCCAGTTTGTGTCCTGCAACTGCCAGCATCTTCTCGGAAATATCAACGCCTGAAATATTCTGCTTCGGATAATCCTTGACCAACAATTGCTCAAGCGTTCCCGTCCCGCAGGCTACATCTAAGATTTTTTCCGTACCTTTGACATTCATCCATCTTTTCAGAAAATTCAGTGTGGATGAAATATAATCCCGCCAGCGAAGATCATACTTTTCTGCAAGATGGTCGTACCGCTCCCGAACTCTATTTTCTTCCCCCATTCTGATTAGGTTGATACCGGAATCATGTTATCATTTTCATCGTAGGTGTAACGAGGATTGCCGTTGTCCTTATGAATACGGACTGCGGCGACACTGAGATTTCCTCCCTCGTCTTGAATATCAAAATCAAGATCAAGCAGATCTCCCGACCTCACATCCTTCATATCGGTACAGGAATAATAATAGTCTCCTGTTTTTCCCACTCGGTCATGCACACGGACTAGCTCAAGCTGCCTTAATTCACCTGAGCGTTCATCCGCAATGGCAAAAGCGCCTTGAAGTTTCTCCTGGCCTGCAATGTAATCACGAATCGTCTGACGAAGCGCCTCGGGTTCCGGTTCCGCCAAGGCGCTTGCAGTCAAATTTAAGAAAAATATAAGAAAACCGATCCCTATTTTCTTATTCATTCCTTACTCGCTTTCTTCTTGAGCTGCAATTTGATCGAGTCTAGCGGCAAGATCAGGATTGGTTGCGCGAAGCGCATCTGCAGCTTCCCGAATAGTTGCCGCATGACTTTCCAGCTGTGCCCCACCGTGTTCCTTACCCGCTTGTTCCTCGCCTGCATGTTCCTTTCCGCCGTGCTCCCCCGCTAAAAGGACGGTGGGATTCCAAAGCGAAACTCCAAGCACCAATGCAAAAATTAGCGTAGCAAAAAAAATTTGTTTCATTTGAACTTCCTCCTTGTTATTTCAGGTTTTTAAATTGAAACGACGTTTTTACTCCATTCCATTCTTTCCCATCTACTTCGACGTACGGATAGAAAAAAATATTCACAGGATCTCCCGACTGTCTTGGCTCAAGTTGAATATCTCTTCCTACACTAATCAAAAACTTATTGGTATCAAAATTTCCGAAATAGGCCTCCTTTCTTTTTGGATTTTTCCAGGCCTCGGATGCATCCACAGGTTTCCATCCCTTGCCTTCTTCATAGAATTCCGCCCAACAGTGATAGCCGGGAATTTCCCCTTCTGGCGCCTCAGGAATCGTCAAGCCAATCTTAAACCGTGCAGGAATTTCCGCCGCGTGCGCCATCGAAATAAAAAGCGAATGAAAATCCGTGCAATTGCCTTTCCCTAAAAGACAGGCGCGAATCGTATTTCCCTCTCCCCAGCCTGGAACGGTTTTATCATAACGCATGCGGCCTATGACGTCCTCATAAATTCCTCTGGCCTTTTCGATTAACGTGCTTTTGCCGAGGACGGCGTTACGGGTTCTGGCGCGAACCGTATCATTCACTACCATCAACCGGCTTGGATTCAAATAGGCGCTTGGATTTTCGTCATTCTCGAAAACTGTATTGCTCAAAGGCTTTGTCAGTTTTGCTTTATAGGTAATGTTAAAATCCAAAGAAGGAAGAAAGGGACGTTCCAATTCAAGATAAGCCATTTCATTCCCATATTGAGGATCACGCGTAATCCGATAAGGCGCAGCTGATTCTACGTTCCTTTCTAAAATGGTTTGGCCTTCCCGTGTCGACGCAAGGGGAATCCAAATACGGACGCTTTTAGCATCCAGCGGTGGCTCTGGAACTTGCGCTTGATAAATGATCTGAAATTCCCTTTGGGCGGGAAAAGGATCGTTTGCCCGGTGTGGTCCTAACCAATAGAAAGAGCCTGACAAAAAAAGGAATCCAGCAAATAGGAACAATTTCTTCATCCCATCACCTGCCTCAAAAGAACGCATCGTTTTAAGTTAATGCGTTCTTTGATTTCTGAAAGAAATTCTCGCGTTTCACAGTCCAACCACCTGAATGAAACGCGAGAAAAGCAGGTGATTGGGATCATCCCATCACCTCATTTAAAAGAGCGCTTATTATCAAAGCAAAGCGCTCTTTTATCCCACCTCTTGTCTTTTCCGCTGAAGGCGGGCCTTTCTTTGAAAGGCGGCCTTTCAGGCCCAAGACAAGTGGTGGGATTATTTCTGGAAGAAATGCTGCTCCGTACGGGGGCAGAAAATGAGGTGATGGGATCATGTTTGAATCTGTTTCGTAAGAAGTTGGTTCAATTTTACAATATCCGTGGTCGGAAGCGCACAAATATAATTTTCACATACATAAGCGGTAGGGTTTCCGCCCAACGCGATTTGATCTGTGATAAAAGGCGACAGCGCCTCAATCTTTTGTGCCGTTTCTCCTTCCTCCGGGTGAAACGCGACCACTTTATTCGGTAAAAACCGGCTGTACACAGCACGAATCATTTCTTGAACGCCGGAAGCTCCTTCATCACCCGCAATGACAATTTCGCTCGATGGGCCAATCGCAAAATCAAGCGCCATTAACATTTGAGGATAAGCGGACGGGAATCGGTCAATTTCCGATGAAAATGCGTCGAGAACCGAACGGCCCAAATCCTCCAATTCTCGGTCCACCGTCAAGCGCCCAACACGCAAGAGTGACAAAGCGGCCACAGAGTTTCCGGAGGGAAGCGCACCATCGTAAAGTTCCTTACTTCTCGCGATCAATTTCTCAGCATCCCCGGCCGTTAAGAAGAATCCGCCGCTGGATTCATCCCAAAAAAGACGGCGCATTTCTTGGACGAAGAACTTTGCTTCTTCGAGATACCGAGGATCAAACGTCGCTTCATAAAGATCAAAAAGGCCGTGCGTAAAAAAAGCATAGTCCTCAATGAAGCCGGGAATGGCGACTTCACCATCCCGATAGCGGTGCATCAGTCTTCCATCCTTACGTTTCATCTTCTCCAGCAGAAAATCTGCGGCGTTCTTGGCTGCTTCTGCGTAACGTGGTTCATTCAAAACACGGGAGCCAAATGCGAGGCTCGAAATCATCAGCCCGTTCCAGTCCGTGAGGACTTTGTCATCCAAATGCGGCCGGAGCCTTTGAGACCGGATGCTAAAAAGAATCTTTTTTGATTCTTCAAGTGTCGACTGGATTTCCTCCTGAGTTTTCCCAAACTTCTTGGCGGTCTCATCCAAAGAATGAGCGATATAAAGAATATTCCTGCCCTTAAACTCTCCATTTGGGTATTTAGGAGCATTTCAATCGTGTTTCAAACCAAAGTAAAAATTAAAAATATCTTCCTTTTCTTTTCCAAGATCATTTTCAATTTCCCCTTGAGACCAGAGATAAAAAGCGCCTTCTGATTTTAGAGACACACTCCCTTCCCCCCTTGTGGGGGAAGGTAAGGATGGGGGGTGAACCAATTTCGCCCCCCCACCTCTATCCTCCCCCACGGAGGGGGGAGGAATATGGGATTCGGGCCGAACGCTATCCGCATCCTCAGCGGAATAAAACGCGCCGTTTGAACCGGTCACCCCATCACCTGCTTGACAAGGACGCGCTAAACTTTCTGAAGCGCGTCCTTGCTTCTCAGAAGAGATTCCGCCACCCACAGGTGGCGGACAAGCATGTGGTGGGGTCATATCGCGCAAAACGTATTCAAAAATTTCACGGGCGATACGGGCATATTCTTCCTTTTCCGTAGCTTGATAAGCCTCAAGATAAGTTTTCGCGAGGATGGCTTGGTCATAAAGCATTTTTTCAAAGTGCGGCACGCGCCACTCGCCGTCCGTCGAGTAGCGGTGGAATCCGCCTCCGATATGGTCATACATGCCGCCCTTGGCCATTTCCTCGAGCGTTTTCTCGACCATTTCCAATGCTTTGGCATCGCCAGTCCTTTTCCAGTAACGAAGAAGAAAAGATAACGTATGGCTTCGCGGGAATTTGGGAGCGCGGCCGAAGCCGCCGAAGCGTGAATCAAACTGCGACTGAAACTGTTGATATGCTCTTTTGAGTGTTTCTTCTTCCAAAGTTTGACTCGCCGCTTGTTTCTTCTGAGCTTCTGAGCGAATCGCCTGCGTAATGGATTCGCTGGATGCGTTAATTTGCTTTCTCTCTGTCTTCCACTTTCGAGCAACAGCATTCAGAATGGTCACAAGCCCCGGAACTCCCCACCGATCTTCTGGCGGAAAATAAGTCCCGCCAAAGAACGGCTTAAGGTCGGGCGTCAAAATCACAGTCATCGGCCAGCCGCCTGAGCCGGTCATCGCCATGACGACTTGCATGTAAATGTTATCCACATCCGGCCTCTCCTCACGGTCGACCTTAATGGAAACGAAATTCTCATTCATGATCTTTGCAATCTCAGGATTTGAAAAGGATTCCTCTTCCATCACATGGCACCAATGACAAGTGGAATAGCCAACCGAAAGGAAAATAGGCTTATCGTCTTTCTTCGCCTTCTGAAATGCCTCGTTACCCCAAGGATACCAATCGACCGGATTATGGGCATGTTGCAAAAGATAAGGGCTTTTTTCGCGAATAAGGCGGTTGGTATAAGTTTCTCCATCCACCGCTTTGGCGACACTCCCGTCCGATTGACCTTTCCGCCCTTTCATTTCAAGAGAAGAAAGAAATATTAATCCTACCAAAACAATGAGAATGATAGCAACCCAAACAATTATTTTTTTAAAAGCCATAATATTTTCTTTCCATGCTTTATTAAAAAATCCGTGAAGAACTTTCAGTTCACCTCATTAATTTGTACCGTTCTGTCAAATAAATCGCCGAGATAGGAATTTCCGTTTAAAGAAAGGTCCGAAACAACCACCTGGTTAATCCGCCTTTTTTCATCTTTGACGGGATCTTGACCGATGCGCTCCGCCCAGGTTGAGTGAATCACATAATGTTTCCCATCCACCTCTCCAAGATAAAGCATGAGGTGAAGCGGCATCCGAAGCAGTGTGATGGCGGGTGTCGCCATATTTTCAAGAATACCGACCTTTTGCGCTGCTCCTTCGAAAGGTTCAAAAGAACCCAAAGGCGTTCCCACCATCGCTTGCTGTTTTGAATCGCGGGGCATATCAACCCCGAGACTTAAAAACACATCCTGCGTAAACCCGGAACAATCCCTTCCCTTATACATCCCGCCCCAGCCATATCTGGCTCCAAGCAATTTAAATGCCTGGCGGATAACATTGGCCTGGGTAAAGGATGGGAATTGATTTTCGACATCGCTTGTTTTAGTCACATATCCTTTTCCTAAGTTCACATTCCCATCAACTCCACGAAACGGCATGGATACAACATAAGCATCTGAAGCATCCCCAAGGAGCGGCACCACGGTACCCATGCTGGCTCTTTGGAGTTCAGCGCTGCACCCTGAGTCGCTACAAATAAGAGCGCTTTCTCCTGTCGCAACGAGAAATGATTTGGATTCCGCTCGTTCCTGAAGGGCCCGCTGATTAGGAAATAAAGCAATGTTTTTTGACATGACCCACCCGCGAACATAAGGTGCTTGAATGTAATACCAATTGCCGTCTGATGAGGTGTGATAAACTGCGACAGGTGTCCATAATTTAATCAAGGTAAATTGAAGCTGATCAAACTCAACATCATCAGCGCCCTCAATCATTTTGACCGTGGTGGGAAGTGCGCGGACAGACGTTTCCCTGACAGCTGCGCCCCACTTTACCTTGACTCGCACGGGAGAAGACTCCAAGCCAAGCAAAGGCTTAATTTCCCTTCCAAAGAAATCTTTTGGAATGACTTTCCCATATTCATCAAACAGCTTTCTGTTTTCGATGGTTTCATAAGCATGCTGAACGGCGGCTTGAATATCTACACCCCGCATGATTTCACCGATTTTAAAGACATCCTTTTGTTCCGGAACCATCTGGCGAATTTCTTGATTGAACTTTTCAATTTCTTGTCTTGTTTTAAGCACTTGATCCGCGTGCGGCAGGTGTGCGATCCAATATTCCGGAGACAGTTGTTCTTCTGTAATACTGGTTAAAATCAAAGGGCCCTTCGGCAAGAGCGGTAAATCATCAGAAGCACCCAGAACTCTAAATGAAGAGATTGTAAAAATTAGACCGAACGAGACAATAACCGTTCTCGGTTTTGCAACCGCCCTTCGTAAAATCACATGAATTGTCGTCATGACA
>JACQQP010000052.1 GCA_016206945.1 Candidatus Omnitrophota bacterium
CCAATAAACGGAGGAACAGACTTGATGGATCGCAACTCGTCTATTGAATTGATGGTGTGAACTGGGATACTTTTCCGCGCCTCAGCGCGGGAAATTTTGGAACGAAAACTAGAGGGATGGTGAGCTTCTATAATTGATGGATAATCAATAAACACTTGACTAATACCAAATATACCGTTAACATGCATCGGTAATGAAGAGGTTCCTGACAAAAGCTCGAAAACTTTGGTTGTCCAAGTTCTTCCAAAACGCTGCATTGGTCCTGCTGGCTGGCGCGGCAGGCGGAGAGTTCTTCCTAAAAATGGCCCTCCAATGGCGTCTTGTAATGATCGCAGGATTTGTGATAAGCTTTTGCTTGGGTCTTTCGGCAGCGGTGGAACCAAAGGAGGAAGAATAGATGACAGCAGCTCTCGCGATCTTGATCGTGTCTGTAATCGTTGCGATACTATGGGGAATTGACCGTTACCGAGAAAAGCATTCCCACCACTAGTTTCTTTCGTCCGCAGCTCCGCCATTGGCGCCGTCAGCGCCAAGGACGGAGCAGTGCCAAGCCTTGCGGCTTGGCGCGCCTCGGCGCGGCCTTTTGCGTCGGAAGTTTGCTCGAGTTGCCTCATACGTTTGGCCACCTCGTCCAAGAATATGGCGCCTGGACCCTGCGCTATATTTTTCATCGGTTCCCGTGCCGCGCTCGGTCCAAATTTTACGTCCGATTCTGTCAATTGAACGCTTGGCAATGAAAACTGCGCAAATCCGGTTGCGTTTCTTCGCATAACAGATTGAACAAGCAATTCTAAATAATGATTTTCTTCAAACCCGATTTGGAAATCACCATCTTCATACCGCTTTGCTTTTTTCTCGACGTCTTGAGATGAAATGCCGGCTTGTATAAATACTCGCGCGGCCGCTTCCGTTCCACGGGCTTCAAAGACAAGAAAAATACCTAATGTTTGGTGAATATCGCGTGTCTCTCGGTAAGTTTTGATCATCCGATCAATCATAGGAGGCGCTTCTGTGTTGATCACGTCGAGAAGAGATGACCCCATCAGCCCCATCGTATCCAGCAAAGTAAATAAAAATGGGTCCACATAATGATCCGTTATAATCGATCCTTCATCAAACGCCGGCTTCGAAGGATCCCATCTTCTCACGGTCACTCTCATGAACGTCGGATCTTCTAAAAATAAAAAATCTGTCCCGTGATAAGCTTCGACAGCAAATAAGACATCACCGTCGATTTTGGCGAAAAGTTTCCAGTGATTGCCTTCCAGAATAAGAGGACCACCCCATCCAGGTACATTGAATGCCCTGTCTCGGCGCATAAAATTGCTAGAGTACAATTTAACGCCTCCTTCAAATTTGCCTTCTTTTTGGAGGGTATGAATAAATTCTTTCTCATCTATAGCTTCATTCCGCACCTCGGCCCTCGCGGCAGATCGACGTGAACGAGCGCGCGAGGACTGAGGTGCGCTTTGATGGATACTCGCATTGATTCTATTTTCAGAGTAGCGCACCTCGGCCCTTCGACTACGCTCAGGGCGTCGGCCTGAGCGAGGTCCGTCAGGACCGAGTCGAACGGCCTCGGCGCGGGGGGAGGTTCTTGTAGGTTGCGAAACCTGTGGAATTATGGTAGGATTTGTTCCGTTATGAAAACCGGCAACATTAATTCCATTCTGAAAGGATTGACTTCTGCGCAACTGAAAGAAGTGATCCATTTCGCTCTTTTTATCAGGACGAGCCCTGATCAAACCTATTTCTGGACGCCCAAATGGCAGGCTAAGGAGCGCGCGGCCTCTCGAGATAAGAGATTGAAACGTGTCCTGGGCGATGGAACGGTCGAAGATCTCTTGAAATCTCTCCATTCGTGAACGTCTTTGCCTACGCCAGTTTTCGGCACTTTTACCGAGAGCTGCCTCAAACCATCCAAAAGAAAGTCGATAAGCAAATTCGTCTCTTGGCTGAAAACCCGCGCCACCCTTCCCTTCAAGTGAAGAAAATCCAAGGAACCCGAGGCTTATGGGAAGCAAGAGTTGATTTACAATATCGAATGTCTTTTGAGATCGTAGGCGAGGCCATTTACCTTCGCGTAGTTGGAAATCATGATGAGGTGCTGAAGAATCCTTAATTTCATTGCGCAGCTCGGACTTTGCTTGGGTTGCAAGCAAAGCCGAAGCAGTGCCAGGCCATCCAGCCTGGCGCACCTCGGCGCGGTAGGCTAATAGTCGTCGTGAATCTTCCAAAATGAATTCTGGAATTTTCTTCTTTCCACGCTCCATTAATGAAACTGTCAGCCCTGATATCGGATGGTTCAGAGCGGCACCAAACTTAGCCTGTGTCATATTGAGTAATGTGCGGATACGCGCAAATTCTTCTGCAAGATGTAAATCTATCTCTATTGGACGTCTGCGGTGCCGCCTGACAACGGTTGGCTGGATCTCCATGGATTCCATAGACTTTGAAACTCTTTCCGACCTTTTCAGCAAAGACTTGATCATATCTCGCTCTTTTTGAGGTATGTGGACTGCGGAGCTTTTGATGATATCTCTGGCTTGCAAAATATATTTGGGAACAGCCCCCCTTTCGATCATTTTGTCGATCTGATCAACCATAGAAGGCCAATAATCGTAATCCAAATTGAGCCCCATCGTGTTAAGTTCATACGTATGAAAGATTGGCGGCGGTGATGCAAGTCCACTTTTTTGAGCAAGCCCTTGCCATTCAGATTCAAAGATGTTTTTCAATAGCCTCAAATCTATTGGTTGGCCTAGGAGAACAATATCGGAGGGCGTTATGTTTTCGCGCGCAAGAATTTTAGTTACAGTCTCCACGATCTCTGCAGTATCCTTTGACTCATCTGCCTCAGCCGTAAGAATCTTAGAAGAAAGTGCGGCATTCCCCCTCACTAACTCATCCTGTATGCGTTTCAATCCAGGGCCTGGTCGATGACTGCTGGCGACGATAAGAATTTTTGATGGTTTCAAGTGTTGTAAAGCAACGTAAACATGGCCTGGATAAAGCCATTCAGAGTTTTTATACGGATAATCAGATTCCGGACGGCTTAATACCACAACAATGGGATTCGCTGGAATTTGGTCCAATATTGTGTGCCACTCCCTTTCTAAAGAAAGATATGTATACAGTGTTCTTACAGCATCCTTAATTTCTGGCAGGTTAAACCGCACCTCGGCCCTTCGACTACGCTCAGGGCCTCGGCCTAAGCGAGGTCCGTCAGGACCGAGTCGAACGGCCTCGGCGCGGGATAATTCCGATTTCGGCGCATTCATATTTCGAGCGAGTGTAGGTTGTTTAGGTTTATTTTCTGGCAATAGGTCAGAGGGATCAAAACGTTTCTGATTTGGTTTTGTAGACGGCTGTGATGTCGATTTGTTTTGAACACCTTGATCGCCATTTGAAGGCTGAGTTGTGGGAGTGGGGTTCAACTCCGGACCTCTTTTAGAAGTAAAGATCGCAACTGCCAACATCACCAGTGACCATGCAGCAGCAATCCACATAAGTCGCTTACTTAACTGATTCCGCAATTCTGATCGGTTGTTCTGCTGCTGAGCAATACTTTCCAATATTAAAGAAACTGGGGACTCATGAACTCTTCCTCTATGCTGATGATGATACAAAACTCTTGACTTAAGTTTCCGTCCTTCCAATTCTAATTTTCGTTCCCGAATGCCTCCGCGATTTGGATGAGAAACGGATATCGCCTTTTGTTGACTCCGCACCTCGGAGCGGAGATTGAGTTTGGTCTCAATCGCTTTAATAACATCGTTATATTGCCCATTCCGAACATAAGATTGCTTTTTTAAACTCCTAAGAACCTTTTTTAAATATCTCTGGTCATCTTTATTAAAAAATACCTCTCGTGCTAACACGCCAACTGATAAATGATGGCCGAGGGCATCCATAACTGCTAAAGCATGCAGATCTCCTTTATTAGCAATTCCGATCAAATCTTCGTTTGAGGGATTGCCAGAAGTAAGCATAAGATTCGTGACCCCAAAAAGAAGCATGAAGGCAATGGGGTCCTCAAGGCCTGCCGTATGAAGCGCTTCAAACGCTTTAATAGATTCTTCATATCCTTTGGCCTGAACTAAAAGCGTGGGCAATTTTCCTATAATCATAGGACTTGCTCTTCTCGCGAGCGGAACTGCTTTCTCATATTGACCATCATCAATTAATCTTAAGATTTCTTTTTCCGAAGCCGCGCTCTGGGCCCCGTGCCCTGAAATTATCTGTGAAGCCAATTCATCATCTGATGCGGCATCACCTTTAAAATCGTCTTCATCAAACAACTCACCTTCTCCTGCATTGAACTGCTCAATCGCTCGTTCAAGCGATCCGCTTTCGGCTGCATCTATAATAAATGTAAGCATGGCTTCATAATGGCTTCTTGGAACAATCAAAATAATAGAACCTTGGGCGTGATACTGGGCGCTGTGATAATACGCCGTCATTAATTTATAACGAGCCCCTTTTTCATCACCAATATTTTGCAGAGCTTCTTCAATCTGTTTTTCGCGGTTCTGATCCGGACTGCGGGAAAACCAAACAAGTTGCTCAAAGTCATCAGATTCATAAATTCCGAGCGCTTGAATTGTTTCATCTTTCATCATAAGTTCATTTAGTTGTTGTTTAAGACCCGCTTTACTAAAAGTTCCATCTAAATATTGCCTCTGCTTTAGATAATCCACCCCTGTATTACGTTGCCGCACCTCGGCGCGAGACGGTATATTTCGTTTTGCGGCAGAACCGCCCTTGCGTCTAACCGTTTCCGCTATTTGCAACGTTTTCCTTCCGTTCAGCCCGATGGATTGTCTAAACGCTGTTCCGAGATTCCAGATCGTAAGCCGACCTTCATAGCTGGTCGCGATTGCGGAACCATCAGGTGACCAAGCAAAATCATCAATGGGCCTTGCGGTCTCCAGCGGTGTTTTATCGTAACTTATTTCATAACCAATTCTAAAACCGGCGATAGGAGTACCTAGAGTCATCTCGAGCGTTTTCAAATCCAAGACATGAAGCTGCGAGCCTCCTTCCCCAATGACCAGAAAACTACCATCAGGGCTGACTTGAAAATGGTGAGAAAAAGGATCGCCTTGCATTTCAGCAATCTTTTCCAGGTCGGCTTTTTCGCTCCAATGCCATCGATAGATAGATGGATCATCTTCAAATGCAAGAATTAAATTACCGTCGCCATCCCACACATAATTCCGAATAGCTCGATCCAAACGTGCAAGGCTCTTTTTTGATGCAACATCCCACACCTCAAAGAAAGGTTTTGTTCGGCCACTTTCACGTGAAGGCCATATCCCACTTGGGTAAGAAACTGCGGCAAAGATCCCGCCTGGGCTCATATTAGTGGAACTCAAATCAACCGTTGGATAATCAGATGGAGCCCATGACATCTTGAGTGGTATTTGCGACTTCCGATAAATTTTTTGTTCAAGGTCCCAGTCGATAATGGTTCCGTCAGTACCGATCACAACAATTTTCTTTCCGTCAAAACTCCAGCTAAACTTAGGGCCTCCCATAAAAGGCGCTCTTGGAAACACCAGATAATCAAGGTAAGTGAGTTCTTCCGCCCATTTAAATCGCGCACTTTTTAAATCATCCGCGGTTTTAAATCTTGACGCATATCTGGTTTTCGCATTCTCCATCATTTCCTTCCACCTGAAAATTACAAGGTAAGTCTCCCCACTGCTTAATGTCGGCTGGAGGATTGCGGCAACTCGATCATCCACTGGATTGGCTGAAATTTGTAAGACTGTTCCATAGGAACCAATATAAACAGTGTTTCCCCATGACCACTCAGATTCTATTGGATCGTTTGTCTGAGATAGTTTTAATCGATCCCGCGGATCCAAAACCGCCATCCATGCCGCCCTCTCTTTGTCGAATGGATTGATCAATCCAAGATAAAATTCGCCGTTTCTTCCCCAGCTGAATGAAGAAATTCTTTGTGGGCCCCAATAATTGCTCACGTTATGTTGAGAGACAGATCGCGCTGCTCCAAAGTGGCTCTCCATAAAATCAGCCCAGAGGTCTTCGAGATCTTCGTCCCCATAATTTGCTCTTTGACCTCCGACTTTCATCATTCGATCGTAAGTTGCGCGGTTCTGTGAATCTGATAAAACTTCATATGCTTCGGTGATTTTTTTGAAAACAGGATCAGCTTGCGGAGTCTTATTGCGATCTGGATGCCATTGAAGCACAAGATAACGATAAGCTTTTTTGATTATGTGCATGTCAGCAAAAGGGTCTACACCTAAAATATTGTAGTAGGTCGCCTTTGGATTGCTGAACCATTCCGGAAGAGGCGAATAGCCATCCGCTCGAACCTCAGCTCTTCTTGCTTCGCTTGATGCCTTTTTGTCTACTTCAATGTTGTGCGCTCTCGAGTGCGGGAGAATGATCTCTTTTCTTAAATTAGACGGCAAGTTGGATGCAAGAATCGAAATACGGCTTAAGCTTTTTTGCAATTCCTCATCCGTTCTCGAAATTCCCAATTCAAACAGAGAAATTTTCAACTCGTCAAAATTACGAAATTGGATTTTTTGAAGCAGCCGTAATATTTGGATGTCGAGCAAGGCAAGACGTTTTAACCGCTTATCGGTTTTTATGACGGTAACCAGTAGAGGAACTTGATGAGAACCTTTGACCTTCACATTGGCCATGTAGCGCGTCATATTTTCTTTTGTCTTTTGAGGAAGTCTGAAAATGCCGTTCCATTCGCCAATCTCTACTTCTCCTGACATTCCGTAAAGATCCTTCATAATTTTAAGCCATTCATTTTCATCGCTTGTGGTCCCAATAGAGGAAACTGTTATGAGTCCTTTACGATTGAGCAGGGCTCGTTGAATGATCCAAGGCCATTCGAATGGATAAACGGGCAGTGGCTCATAAGAAAAAGTCCAGTCAATTTCATTCGGATTCGTTGGCTCAGTCATCGGATCTCCAAGCCGAATAGGTTCTTTGATCACAGGATCGAAAAATTCCGATCGCTTGTGTTTCTTCACCCAATCAACAATTTTGGGATCAATGTCCGTGTAAATGACTTGAGCTCCGCTCGTTTTTAAAGCACCTAACCAATTTCCAAAATAAGCAGCAAAACCCCAAATAGTTTCGCCGGGTTTGATCCCTAACTGTTTGAGCAATGCAGAATCGTTTGGTACTGTGGATTGCTCTGATTTTTTTTCTCCAAGGGCATCAGAAAAACCGAGATGACGAGACTGTTGAATAGCCCGAAAGTCAGGAATGTTAACTCGGATATAAGATTTGCTCTTGCTCCGCACCTCGGCGCGGGATGCTCGAGCATCAACATCGGCAACGATCGTCAGTTCAATGGGTTTATCTAAAAGCG
>JACQQP010000048.1 GCA_016206945.1 Candidatus Omnitrophota bacterium
AATTTATCCCGCAGCTGATAGCCAATCCAAGTGCAAAAAATAATCGCGATCGGACCCAAGAAAAAGGGCCAATCTCGCATATCCCGAATCGCATGAATACTTGTTTGAAACACGAAGGCATTAAGAAGCGAGCCTACATGCTCATGAATCGAAGCTACCTCATCGCAGGACAAAAAGATAAAAAAAAGTGCCGATACGTTCCATAAAAGTCGACGGCGGACATTGAGAATTTGCTGGGCGCAACCGTACGCAAAAAGCGCTGCAGTCAACCACAGGAAGCTCGAAAACCATGTGGGAAGGTTATTTTCAAAATCAAGGCTAAACAGCCGCTCCCACTGCCAACTCCAGTCGAAAAACGTCAACGCAAGAAGATGACACACCAAAAGTATCCCGGCAATCCTTAGGAACCATCGAATCACGAGTCCCGGCTGAATCGCAGCTTGGAAACTGAATGAGTTTATTTTCCTCATATTTCTTTACCCGACCTTATCATCAACAACTCCTCGCCCAGTGGTTCGATTTCCGCCACGAATCTTGGCGGATCGCTCACCACAGTGCTGAGCCCCTCGACTTCGCTCGGGGTGGTCCTTCGACAAAAAACGCTCAGGATGGTGAGCGAAAGTCGAACCATGAGCTTGCCGAACCACGAACACACAAAATCAAATGAGTCGAAGCACTAGGATTGGCGGCGCCACTGGCGGATTTTTCGAAGAGCGGAGCTAAGGGCTGCGGCAACGTCGGTCGGAAAATCTCCCTTCCGGAGAATGACGTCTGCATCAGGAACGCTGCCTTCCGCAAGTTGATTCAATAGGACTTTGAACCGAACGAGCGGTCCCGTGAGCCGGTGAAGGAAAAATAAGCCCAAGATGATGTTAATAAAAAACACGATGCAGAAGACGATCGTAATTCGGATGAGCAACAGAAAGTTAATCTGATCAAATGTGCGAGCCAGTTTTGCTTGCTCCGCCTCCGTCATACTGTCGGCAACACCATTCACCGTGCCAAAAATAACATAAAGCAAATAAAGCATGGCCATCATGAAAATCACAAACTCAAGCAGCATGAAATAGCGTCCCGCTTCCCATGTGAAATTCCCAAACAACCTTCGCTGATTCTCCTTTTTCATTTGACACCTCCCTCGATTTCGTTTCTATACATGAGCGCAAGCGACTTTACGGTATGCAGCGGATCCACACGATCAAAACCCATCGTGTAAGGCTCAATCCTCGCCGCAAAACCTCCTGTGGCCAGCACCTTCATCTTCGATCCATACTTCCTTTCAAATCGCCTGATCAATCCATCCGTAAGAGCCCCAAATCCATAAAGAAGTCCGGCGCGCATGGCTGATTTCGTATCCCGCCGGACAAATCCATGAACCGTTCCCACTTTTTTGAAACTTGGCAGCAACGCAGCACCCTTTTCGAGCGCTTTCCAGGAAGTTTCGATTCCAGGCACAATTAAACCGCCTTCGAAGATACCCCTTTTTGATACGTAGTCAAAGGTAATTGCCGTTCCAAAATCAATAATGAGAAGGGGCATTTCGTAAAGCTTAAGCGCTCCATAAATATTGACCAATCGATCTGAGCCCAGTGCCTTCCGTTTATAGCGCATCGACAGCCTTGGATAAACGTTCTTCCCAACGATATAAACTGATCCCGCACCCATCCATCGCCTCACCAATTTCTTCAGTTTTCTAGTTAAATCTGGGACAACACTGCTAATGATCACTTTATTACGACTATTCAATACTCCACTAGATGACAATATCCGAGCTAATACTGGGATACTATTTCCAGAAACGAAACCGCTCCTCAAAACTACTTTTCCTCTATGAATTCCGTAGGTCACAGCTGAGTTTCCTATGTCGATGGTGACCAAAAGATTACGGTTAGGAGCCATAAAAGCTTATCGAAGTGAAGATTCCACAAACTCAGGCTTCTCGGGCCGTCTCTTAACAAGAGAACCGTACTTTTCCGCAAAAGTCGCAAGGATAGCCTCCAAAATCGACCTAGGATCAACCTTTTCTTCGACCTCCAAATATACGGATGTGCCTTTACGAACCATGTCTTTACGCCCCGTACTGACATTAAGCCCGATTCCAACGACCACAAATTCAACCTGCCGATCGCCCCCCGTACTCGCTTCGGTTAAAATGCCGGCGATTTTTTTGCCCCGGACGAGAACGTCGTTTGGTTTTTTGAGCGTTGAAAGGAGCCTAAATCTCTCCTTTAAAACTTGGGCCACCGCTTCCCCCGCCACGTGAGTCAATAGGGAAACCTGAGACGCTTTCAGATTTGGCCGCAGGATCACGGAAAAAAGTAATCCCTTGCCGCGCGGCGACATCCAACGCCTTTTGAAACGGCCTCGGCCTTGAGTTTGATATTGCGCAACAATCACGGTTCCTTCCTGAGCTCCTTGGCGCGCCAGCTGGAGGGCTAGATTATTTGTAGAATCTAAAGTGTCGTAATGGAGGATTCTGAATCTCATGGAAAGAACAAGCACCCGTGAATAAGAATCTATACAACCATGCGCGGAATTTGAGGATTAATCCGTGTGACGATCTCATAAGGGATCGTTTCGGCCTTCTTTGCCAAAGATTCAGCGGAGATCGTATCCCGGCCGTCACGGCCTAAAAGCGTGACGACCTCACCAGCATTTGCTTCAGAAAACTGAGGCCCGAAATTCACAGCGGTATAATCCATGGAAACTCGCCCAATGACCGGAAATCGCCTGCCGTCAAATAGAACCTCCCCTTTATTGGAAAGGTGAAAAGGATAACCATGGCTATATCCGACCGGAAGAATCCCAATGGTTGTTTCCTCGCTCGCCACAAAGGTTCGGTCATATCCGGTCGAGTCTCCGGGCATCAACTTTTTCACCAGAAGAATCCGCGCCCGCCAGTTTAAAACGGGCTTCAGATTCAGCTTCCGCTTGACAGTGTCAGAAGGATAAAGCCCATATAAAGTGAGACCAGGCCGAACCAGATTAAAATGGGAATCTTTGTGGTTCACAATCCCGATGCTATTGGCAGCATGGCGGTAGGCAAAACGAATCTGCCTTTGGGAGCTCATTTGAATCAAATCGCAAAACGCCTGAATCTGATCCCGCGTAAAGGAATCGTCTTCACCTTGCGGAAAATGCGTGAATATGCCTTCAAGTTCCAAGCCGTCAAGATGGGCAATTGTTCCAATAGATTCGAGGGCAGAAGACTTTGGAATTCCGAGCCGACCCATGCCCGTATCTACCTTAACGTGAATGGTAGCGGGCTTCTTTATAAGCTGGGCGCGTTGCGAAATATCACGTGCCTGCTCCACACTTGAGACGGCAATGGCAACATCAGCTTGAATCGCCGCATCAACGGCCCCGCGGCGCGGAACACCAAACAATAGAATCGGCGTTTCAATTTCAAAACGCCTCAGAGCAAGTGCTTCGTCAATGGAAGCAACACCCAAATAAGACACTTGCTCGTGCAAACATTGGGCGATCTCAAGAAGCCCATGTCCATAAGCGTTCGCCTTCACCACGGCTAAAATGGCGGCGTTCGGGACCGTACAGCCAATGAGTTGCGCCAGATTGTGACGAAGGGCGCTCGAGTCAATTTCAAGCCACGTCGCTTGCTCGCGTACTTGCGATCTGGTAATCAGGTCAAGTTCGGACATCAATTCTTTTTGCCAGTTCTTTCTTCGGCTTCAGAACTCCTGAGATATTCAGGCGTCATCGTACGAAGCGTAAGCGGCTTCAGCCACTTTGGGATTGAATCCAGTAGTTGAATGAGAAACAGAGCTCGAGGATACCAAAAAGCAGGCTTCAAAAAAAGGGCTTTTTTACCCAGCCTTTTCCGTAGGATATCCCCATAGGCAGGCAGCGCGTCCCCCGTAAAAAAAGTCACGCGGCCCACTTTCCTCAAAAGCTCATCTGAGGAAAGGAGAGAATCTTTCAGAACTTTATGAATGCTCCCATTTTTGAAGTCATAAATGGCCGCATAAATATGCTGGCGCCTTGCATCGACACAAACTGCAAGC
>JACQQP010000049.1 GCA_016206945.1 Candidatus Omnitrophota bacterium
GGTAAAACAGCGACGGTGGCGGCGGAGGTATGAATCCGACCGCTTGCTTCCGTTTCAGGAACGCGCTGCACCCGATGAGTTCCGCTCTCAAATCGAAATTGCTCATAGGCACCCTCCCCGGAGACGCCAAAAATGACCTCTTTAAATCCTCCCTTGCCAGTAGGGTTTGTGCCGATCACTTCCATAGCGAGCCCATGCCGGTCCATGAAACGCTGATACATTCGAAAAAGATCGCGTGCAAAAAGGGCTGCCTCCTCCCCCCCTGTTCCTGCTCGTATCTCGACAATAATACTTTTATCCCGGTTGGGATCGGCACCGTCTAGAAGTTTTTCCTCAAGCTGAGCTTCAAGCTGAGTCCGTTTCCCCAATAACTTCCCCCGTTCTTCCTCATACAATTTAAGGAGGTCCTGGTCCTTCGTCCTCGCCTTCAAAAGAACATCGATTTCCGCAAGCTCGCGATCAACGCGCTCATATTCTGAAACGTGTTCCAAAAGTGGTTTCAAACGCGCCAATTCCTTTGTGGTGGCTTGATACCGCTGGCGGTCCTTAAAAAAATGGGGATCGCTCAGTTTCTCTTCCAGCTCTTCAATACGAGACTTAATCTTCTGGAATTGTTCGATCAACATGAAGGAAGGTAAAATGTGAGTTAGCGGCGTCTCTTCGTCTTGGCAGCGACGCGGCCGCCAAACTTCTTCTGAAATTTGTCGATTCGGCCCGCCGTATCTACAAGCTTCTGACGGCCCGTAAACAACGGATGGCAGGCAGAGCAAATATCGACCGCAATCTCGGGCTTGGTGCTTTTCGTCTCAATGACATTCCCACAGGCGCACCGAATAGTTGCAGGACCATAATGAGGGTGAATTTCTTTCTTCATCGAATCTCCTTCAGCGCTAAACTCCAATGGCCAAAACCCAATGACCAATGCGTTTATTCTATACAGATCAATTATTTTTATTTGTTTTATTGATAATGGCGGAAAATATCAATTTTAGTTCTTGGGCTTCCGCACTTAATATTTCTGCCTGCGGTTTGAGTAGAGGCACGGCTTTAACGATCATTCTGAACCAATACATTGATTCCTTAGTTTCTCTGCGGCATATTCCAATTTTGTAGACAAAATCTTTTTGGGTTGAAGCATCGTCGGCTTCAGAGTAATTTGAGCCAACACTGGTTGCCGCTCTCACAACTTGGCCTATCAGCACTTTTGCTACGGTGCTTTCAGGTATCTTTTTTGCAAAGTCGATCGCATCCTCACCAAACTTTGCAGTTCTCTCCATTAAGTCGTACTTGCGATATGATCGGCCTGAACTTGTTATTTTATTGGTCATTGAGATTTGAACATTGGTCATTTCTTTTCCTCATTTCTCCGCTTTGTTCAAACCCATTAAGAATTCGGCGTTTGATTTGGTCTTCGCAAGCCGTTCCAGAAGAAGCTCCATGGCTTCAGTCGGATTGAGCTCGTTTAAGACCTTTCTTAAAATCCAAACGCGATTGAGTTCATCGGGATGCATGAGCATTTCTTCCTTTCGCGTATTGGACTTTTTCACGTCGATGGCGGGATAAATCCGTTTCTGGAAGAGATTTCGATCGAGTTGAAGCTCCATATTGCCTGTCCCTTTAAACTCTTCGAAAATGACTTCATCCATCCGCGAACCCGTGTCGACCAATGCCGTGGCAATAATCGTAAGGCTTCCGCCCTCCTCGATATTGCGCGCTGCGCCAAAAAATCGCTTGGGCTTATGAAGCGCATTCGAATCCACGCCGCCCGAGAGAATCTTTCCCGAATGCGGAACCACGGTGTTGTAAGCGCGCGCAAGCCGCGTAATGCTGTCGAGCAAAATAACGACGTCGCGCTTATGTTCCACAAGCCGCTTCGCCTTCTCAATCACCATCTCGGCCACTTGAACGTGCCGCTCGGCAGGTTCATCAAAGGTGGAAGAAATCACCTCTCCCTTGACCGACCGCTGCATGTCCGTCACTTCTTCCGGCCGCTCGTCGATCAAGAGCACGATCAAATAAATTTTCGGCTCGTTCTTGGTAATGCTATTGGCGATTTTTTGAAGCAAAATCGTTTTCCCGCTATAAGGCGCAGCGACAATCAATCCGCGCTGACCCTTTCCAATCGGAGTCAAAAGATCCATCACGCGCATGGAAAGTTCGTGGTGATCTGTCTCGAGAATGATCCGATGATTGGGATAGAGCGGCGTCAAATTATCAAAAGGAACCTTATCTCGAATCGCTTCCGGTGACTCATAATCAACCGCCTCCACCTTGAGGAGCGCGAAATAACGTTCGCCTTCCTTTGGAGGACGGATCTGGCCGCTTACGGTATCGCCCGTTTTCAGACTAAACTTCCGAATCTGAGAAGGAGAAACATAAATATCATCTGGCGAAGGAAGATAGTTATAGTTGGGAGAACGCAGGAATCCAAAGCCATCCTGAAGGATCTCGAGCACTCCCTCCCCAAACATAACCCCCGATTGTTCTGCCTGCGCTTGCAAAACCTTAAAAATGAGGTCTTGTTTGTTCAAGCCGACTGCATCCACCACCTTGAACTTGTGCGCAATCTCTTGAAGTTCAGACACTTTCTTTTTCTTAAGCGCCACCACATCAAACTGGCCCTCATGAGCGCGCCCAACATCAGGTCCGTTCGTACGCTCCTCTTCAACGACTGAAGTTTTCCTCGGTCCTCTGTTCACAGGTTCCTTTGTCATATTCACGTGTGCTCCTCTCATCTATTTGAGGCATCGGGGAGTTTTTATA
>JACQQP010000053.1 GCA_016206945.1 Candidatus Omnitrophota bacterium
CCGCATTTATTCAAAGTCATTTGGCCCAATTAGCAAAAGCGATGAAAGAAGGTGTGAAAGTTCTCGGTTATCTTTACTGGTCTTTACTTGATAACTATGAATGGGCGGAAGGATTTTCACCCCGTTTTGGCCTGATTGAGGTGGATTATGAAACTCAAGCGCGAAGTATAAGAGAATCAGCGAAAAAATTTGCTGAGATTTGTAGATCCGGAGTTTTGGAAATAACAAGTTTGGAGAAAACGGTTTCTTATGGCACTTAATGCGGTTCTTTATTTTGTGAAGTATCCTGAGCCGGGCAAAGTGAAAACGCGGCTTGCGAAGGTTGTAGGTGATGATCACGCCGCACAAGCGTATCGCGAGCTTGCGGAGGCAAACCTTGGAATTCTTTATTCTCTTCCTCAAGATTTTATAAAATTATTCGTCGTGTTTGATCCTCCAGAGAAAGAAGCAAAGCTGAAATCATGGATAAACAAAACTAATGTCATCCCCGCGCCGTTTGGTCAAGCGCCGGTCGGGCGCTCGGTCGTACGGCACCGCGCGGTTGGCGCGGCGAAGGCGGGGATCCAGACACTAGATTCCCGATTAAAGCATTCGGGAATGACGCTCTCATCGGATTCTCTTTTATATTGGCCTCAAAAAGGCGCTGATCTTGGAAGCCGTCTTCAGAATGCGTTCCGATTTGCATTCGACAATGGATTCAAAAAAGTGATGGCAATCGGGAGCGATACTTTAAGCCTTCGTGCGGATCTGATTCTCAAAGGATTTGAAGCGCTTGACTTTTATGATGTGGTCATAGGGCCGGCAAAAGACGGGGGCTATTACTCGATTGGAATGAATACCCACTCACCTTTATCCTCTCCCCCTGAAAGGGGGAGAGGGGAGGGTGAGGGGGTGCTATCAATCTTCGAAAATATTCCGTGGAGTACGGCGCATGTTCTTGATTCGACATTAAGGAAGTTGAATGAAAAGAACCTGTCTTACTATTTGCTTCAAAAACTTGATGATCTTGATGAAGTAGAAAATTTTAGAGGAGGTAGACCCTATGAAATATTCACACAATGGAAATGGAAAGGATAATGGCAGCATGGAGCAAGCTGTTCGAGAACGGTACGCTCGGGGCGCAAAGACCAAAGAGGAAGCTCTTTGCTGTCCTACGAGTTACGACCCCAAGTACCTGAAAGTAATTCCGAAGGAAATCCTTGAAAAAGATTACGGCTGCGGTGATCCATCGAGGTATCTAAAAGAAGGGGACGTGGTTTTAGATTTGGGATCTGGTGCTGGAAAAATCTGTTACATTGCCTCGCAAATTGTTGGTCCGAAGGGAAAAGTCATTGGTGTGGACTTTAATCCTGCCATGTTGCAATTGGCAAAAAAATATCAAAAGGAAGTTGGTGATCGCATCGGTTGGCACAACGTCGAGTTCCGTTATGGAAAAATTCAAGATTTGAAAACGAATTTAGAAGCAGCTGAAGAAATTCTCTCTGAAAAACCGGTTCAGTCCATGGCTGATTATGATAGGTTTGAAGCAAAGATGAACCGTTTAGGGCAAGAAAGGCCGCTCATTCCCGACGAAGCTATTGACGTGATCGTGTCCAATTGCGTGTTAAATTTAGTTCGATCCGACGACAAGAAGCAGCTTTTCTGCGAAATGCACCGAGTCCTTAAAAAGGGAGGTCGTGTTGCCATTTCTGACATTGTTTCTGATGAGGTCTTTCCGGAAGAGCTTCAAAACGATCCTGAGCTTTGGAGCGGATGCATTTCAGGAGCCTTTCAGGAAAACGATTTTTTCAAAGCATTTGAAGAAGCCGGGTTTTACGGAATCAAAATTGAAAAATTTGATGAAAGACCGTGGCGAATTGTTAAAGGAATTGAATTTCGTTCTATCACCGTTACGGCTTACAAAGGTAAGGAAGGCCCGTGTTGGGAAAGGAATCAAGCCGTGATTTATAAGGGGCCGTGGAAACAAGTGATCGATGATGATGGACACGTCCTGAAACGCGGAGTTAGAACAGCGGTCTGCGATAAGACTTATCAGATCTATTCTAAGGCGCCGTATTACAACGATTTCATTTTGGTGCCGCCGTCGAAAGACGTTCCTTTGTCAAAAGCAAAACCTTTTGATTGCAGTCGAGATTCCGAACGCCATCCCGAAGAGACGAAGGGGAAAAGATTCAAGAGGACAACAAAGGTAAAATCGGTCTGCATGGACGGAGGGTGTTGCTAAAATGTCACCGTCATTGCGAGGCAGCAATCTAAAACGAGGTCGAAGCGATCTCAATCGTAGATTGCTTCGTCGGCTACGCCTCCTTGCAATGACGATTTAGAGGTGAATCCGATGACCATTTGGATCATTGCGGTTTTGGTAGCAACTCTCTTTGTCGCTTATGCGAATGGCGCCAACGACAATTTCAAGGGCGTGGCCACGCTGTTTGGAAGCGGGACTACGGATTACCGAAAAGCGCTTGTTTGGGCTACGGTGACAACTCTTTCGGGGTCGATTGCAGCACTCTTTCTTGCCGCTCGTCTGGTGAAAACGTTCACGGGCAAAGGACTTGTTCCGGATGCTGTAATCGGCAATCCGGCGTTTGTCGCGGCAGTCGCCTTAGGCGCGGGTTTAACCGTCCTTTTGGCTGCGCGCTTTGGGATTCCGATTTCAACCACGCACGGTCTTACGGGAGCTTTGGTCGGAGTCGGATTTATAGCAATTGGAAAAGAACTTGGATTCAATGC
>JACQQP010000054.1 GCA_016206945.1 Candidatus Omnitrophota bacterium
AGCTTCCTGCGAGAAACGGTGCTTTTCGTGCGAGTCCTCGATAGGCGATGGTTTCACCGCTTCCAAGTTCTCGGTTCGCTATGACGATCACGAGAAACGCCGCAAGGTTTGAAATCGCGTAGGCTATCAGATAAAAAAGCGTCGCTTGAATTCCGAGTTCATTTCCGCAAGCAATTCCCATCAGCAGGTAACCTGCGTGTCCGATGCTGGAGTAGGCAAAAAGCCGCTTCATATTGGTTTGGCCGAGAGCCCCGAGATTTCCGTAGAGGAGCGTCGCAGCACAGAGAATGCCCATTAGAGTCGACCAATTCACATATTTTGGGTCAGTGGCCAAAAAAAGAATTTTCAAAAGAGCCGCAAATCCTGCTGTTTTTGAGGCGCTCGAGAGGAAGGCAGTAATCGGTGTCGGAGCCCCTTGATAAACATCCGGCACCCACAGCTGAAAAGGAAACACAGCGATTTTGAAACCGATTCCCGAAAGGATGAGAAGAATTCCTACCAAGAAGAGCGGTTCTGCGTGAATAACAGCTAGGGCTTGGCGAATTTGATCGAAACGAACGCCGCCCGCCATTCCATAAACAAGGCTAATTCCAAAGAGAAATAGGGCGGAAGAAAAAGCGCCCATAATCAAGTACTTAGTTCCTGCTTCGAGGGAATAGTCATCGGTTTTAAGATAGGCCGTTAAGATATAAAGGGAAAGCGTCATCCATTCAATCGTGATAAAGAGCGTGATCAGATCACCGCTCGACGCTAAGAAAAAAGCGCCCAGCACGGAAACCAAGATCAGGAGACAAAAATCACTCGAGCGACCATCGAGTGATTTTGAATATTCCAATGCCATGAATAACGTTAGGATGCCTGAGCCAAGGAAAATCACCTTGAGCAAAATTGCGAATGGATCGAGTACGAATGAGCCATGAAATGCTCTTCCAGAAAAAGGCCATAGAAGATATAGGATTACGAAAATTAAGAAGCAACCAATGATGGAGAAGCGAATCAGTTTCTGAGAATCTGTTTTTCCGAACAGCTCAAAAAAAAGAATGAGAAGAGCAAGCACCGTCAGACCAATTTCTGCCCCGAACAAACGCCAAGATTGTGTATAAGCAACTAGCGCGTTCATCTTGGTGTCATCCCCGCATGATTTTATTTCCTCCCCCCTTGTGGGGGAGGATGAAGGTGGGGGGGCGAACCCCCATCCTAACCTTCCCCCATAAAGGGGGAAGGGATTGGATCCCCGCTTGCGCGGGGATGACATATTGTTGTATCAATGCTTCCGTTGACGGCCGAATGACATCTAAAAGTAAAGAAGGCCAGAAACCAAAGATGAGAAGCACAAGGACCAAAAGCCCGAAGGGCAATTTTTGGCCAAATCCATTGGCGTCCTTAAGCTTTGCCCATTCAGGCTTTAAACTCCCATAAAATACATCCCGCACCATTCGCAGCATATAAGTTGCGGTTACTACGATTCCAAATATAGCGAGGACGGTCTGCCACGGATATTGGCTCCAAGCGCTAAAAAAAATGAGGATCTCAGAAATGAAATTCGCAAAGCCAGGAAGACCGCTGGACGCAAAGGCCGCCATGACGAAACAGATGCTGATGTAGGGGAGCTGTTTTGCAAGTCCGCCGAGGTCTGCGATCATTCGCGTGTGGGTTTGGTCATAAATGAAGCCAATCAAGGCAAAGCAAAGCGCTGCCATGACTCCGTGAGCGAACATGAAAAACACCGTTCCCGTAAGCCCAGTTTGATTCAGGCAAGCAAGTCCCAGAAAAGCGTAACCCATGTGGCTGACGCTTGAGAATCCAATCACAAATTTCATATCCTTCTGGGCCATAGCGGCCCATGCTCCGTAAAGGATGTTTACAACGCAGAGAACTGAGACGATGGGGAGCCAAAAGGCTGCCCCTTCGGGCAATAAAGTAATGACGAGACGAATCGTGATGAAGATCCCCATTTTCTTGAGCACGCCTGCGTGAAGCATACTCACAGCCGTCGGTGCTGCCGCATAACCGATGGGCGACCAACTGTGAAAAGGCCAAAGCGAAGCCACGACTCCAAAACCAAAAATGAGAAGCGGTGCACACCACATTTGAAAGTAGCCAGAGAAAGGTTTGGACTTAAGCGATTGAGCGAGTTCAATGAGATCAAAAGTGTTTAGGCCCGAAGCGATGTAAAGCGCAAGGAGTCCCACGAGCGCTACGACAGCGCCAAGAGAGATGTAGAGCGTGAGTTTCATGGCTGCGTATTCCCGATTTTGGCTTCCCCAAATACCAATGAGCGGATAAAGGGGAATGACCGCCATTTCGTAGAAAAGGTAGAGAAGGAAAAGATCAAGTGAGGTGAAAACGCCGAAGATGCTTGCGACAAGGATCAAGTAAAAAATGAAGTAAAGCCTCACATTTTGTCCAATGGAGCGGGAAACAAGCGCTCCGCTAAAAGAAAGGATGGCGTGAAGCAAAACCATCGCCACGCCAATTCCATCGAGCGCCACATGGTAAGAAATTCCAAGGCTCGGGATCCATGGCAGCCGAATGCGAAATTGATATTCATTAAGTGATGAATCGAAGGCAAAGAACAGGAGAAGGGAAAGCGCGAGCGTGAGAAAAGTTGACGCAATCGCAATTGCTCGGCTGTTAAGGTTTCCTAGCGGCGGGGAAATAACGATCAAACCTGCTCCGATGAGCGGTATCAGTGTGAGAAACGGAAGGATCGATTGAACATAAACCATCTTATTGGAGGCTCCCAATCGTCATCAAGTAAATGACGATGACCACACCGGCAAAGAAAAGGCTAAGATAGTTTTGGATTTTCCCTGTCTGAAGTTTTCTTAAAAAAGAGCCGGCTCTTCCAGTCCAACCCGCTGTTTGATTAACGGCCCCTTCCACCACAATTCTTTTTTCAAACCAGCTTAGGAATTCGGCAAAGGGTTGCTGGAGATAACGAAGAATGAAATCGTAAAGCTCGTCCATATAATATTTTCGCGTTAAAAGGGTATTGATCCATGAAAGTATGGTTCGGAAACGATCTCTTTGTTTTTCACGCAGCCGGTAAAAGAAGAATGCCGTTACGACACCTCCAAGGGCAAATGCAGTGCCGAGGAACATGACGATAGACTCAGTTTCTCGGGTGAGATGATTGATTGAGCCAGGCAACAATTTTTCGAGTTCCAAGTAACCGCTTGATAAGGAAAAAAGGGCCAAGAGACCGAGTGGCAGCATCATCTTTTGACTTGGCTCGTGCGGTTTTTTCCTGATTTTGGATGATCCAAGGAATGCAACCATTGCCACGCGGCCCATGTAAAGTGCCGTAAGATAAACCGTGGCGAGCACCATCCAAAAAAGGGTTCGGTCGTGGAAGAAAGCAAGCGCGAGGATTGCGTCTTTGCTGAAGAACCCGCCTGAGGGCCAAAATCCAATCAGAGCATAAGTTCCAACGAGAAAAGCTCCCGAGGTGAAGGGCATTTTTCTAAAGAGCCCGCCCATTTGTGAAATATCTTGCTCGCCGGTCGCGTGAATAATACTTCCAGCGCTCAAAAAAAGGAGCGCCTTAAAAAACGCATGTGTGGTTAGATGAAACATTCCAGCCTGAGCGCTTCCAAGGCCAACGGCCATAACCATGTATCCGAGTTGGCTGAGCGTAGAATAGGCTAAGATGCGCTTGATGTCTTTTTGGACGATGGCGTGAGTGGCCGCGAAGATCGCGGTAAAGCCGCCAATGTAGGCAATGATTTCGAGTGCAAGCGGAGCGAGAGCAAATAACGTAAACATGCGTGCAAGGAGATAAACTCCCGCCGCCACCATGGTCGCCGCATGGATCAAAGCGCTTACGGGCGTCGGGCCTTCCATCGCATCAGGGAGCCAGACATGAAGAGGAAATTGAGCGGATTTCCCAAGAACACCGCTAAAAATGAGAAGCATCGCAGCCGTGATCCACACTTGGTGGGCGGGTGAAGCTTGAACAAAATGAGGGATGGTTTGGTCGAGTTCAAATAGATTAAGCGAGGGGAGTCCTCCGCCTAGACCAGAAA
>JACQQP010000050.1 GCA_016206945.1 Candidatus Omnitrophota bacterium
AGATATCCCTTCTCCCCCTTGGGGGGAGAAGGTTAGGATGAGGGGGTAAATCCTGATGATTCACCCCTCACCCCAACCCTCTCCCCAAAAGGGAGAGGGAAAAAGTGCCAAACTCAAGTTATTATACTTTATACTCAAAAATGAAGAAAACTCAACGAAACTTTAAGTATTTCAGTGCTGGGTTCACTTGATTGAGTCACCCCTCCACATTCCAATCTGTAAGCTGTACGCGGTCATAACGGAAGGCATGGCCGTTCTCAAGAAGGTGGTTATTGAGGTAGATCAGTTCCCCGTCTTTCATTTCAAGGAATATATCGGAGAGGTAGCGATCCCACTTGTCGGGTTTGGTCGTGGTGATGGTGATCGCTCGCGTTTGGTTTAAAACGGAGGTGAGGAAGCGTTTGGCGGCCTCGCCTTCAGGAGTGCCGAGTTCGGGGGCATCGATTCCGCGGAGCCTGAGTTTTTCTATAATCCACATTGGAGCAGCAAGCCACACTTTCATCCAGAGCGTATCGCCATCGACGACGCGGATGAGTTCAGCCGGATAACAGTAGAGGTCGGCGACTGTTGCACCTTTCGTCATTGCGAGACCCGCGAAGCGGGGCGAAGCAATCCCGGACCGAGATTGCTTCGGCCTCGTTTGGGCCGCGCCTCGCAATGACACAATGTCGCCTTCCTTAAGACCGCGAGACTGTGATTTTGAAAGGTCGATGTACGAAGCAAAGCCGAGATCAATGGCGAGAGAGTCTTCTGATTTAATCACGCGGTAGAGGCCCGGAATTCCGGCTTTGGGTTCAACCAAGGGATCACTGATTCCTGCGGGAAGACGGCCTTTTTGGTATCTCGTCTGTTGAATTCTTTCGGCGAGTTCCTGCCAATTCCAACGCTTGCTTTCAGCAAGTTCAGCCAAGCGCTTACGCTCGGATTCATCCTTGACGGGCAAAAGTGCCTTGTAGTGGCTCCAGGTCAATTCGCGCCCCGGAGCGCGAATCGGAAAAGCGGCTTGGAACTGAGCCGTGCGCCTTAAGACGGTCTCGTCAATTCCAAGGTCGGCTTCCAATCTCAGAATCACTCTTTCTGCATAGTCGGCACGCCCGTTATTGAGGCGTACGTGTTCGTTGATCAGTTTACCGGTGTTCCAATAGATGAGCACTTTTTCGCGCTCGATTTCGCGCTGGCCTGCGAGAAGAGTCTGGCGCACTCGGTCTTTCAGAACCGAATAATGCTTGAGGCTCGCGTTTCTTTTTATGGAACGATCCATTTTAGGATAACTTGAATGACTCATGTCACGTGTCACGCTTTCTCAAGCCAGCCTTGTTCTTCAAGTACAGACTTAAACGAAGCATTGTCCAAAGAAAGCGGCGGAAGGTAATCCCAACTATAAGTCCTCACCCACCAAGCGCCCGTTTTCTTTTTTTCTTTAAAGTCGGTGAAACGATAATGAAAAAGCCTCGCGCGAATATACTTCGGCGGAGCGTCTGGGAATGGATTATTGGCAATCAGACTCAAAGCGCCCAAGTCATTTTGAAGAAACTTCCCTACCAGATTTAAAATCCAGGGATAATATCGATAGTCCCCCATCGCGGCAAACCACATGAGCCAATCCAGACGCAAATGATAAGGTGCTACAATTGGCAGCATGCGTTTCACATCCCCAGGTTTCGCCCTAAATTCATACTCGCGCCACTTTGTGGATTCCGTAAGTACTTTTTCATCCGTCCCTTCGACAATAATTTCCATCCGCTTTTTCGTTACACTTCCAAACGCCCCATAGGTGTTCACGAGATGGAGGGGTTCGAAACTGGTATTCATAACCTGACCGGATGAAATCAGATTGAGCGCAGGCTGAACGCTCAAAAGGATCACAAGCGCGGTAAGCGCAATGATCATGCCTTCGCGCAACCCCGCAATTGGCTCAGTTACGGGTATATTTATAGGGATAAAACGTCTCAGAAAAGCGTCGTCAAAACAGGGAACACACAGAAGAAGCGTCACGTAATTAAGCCATGAGAGATTGCCACTCAAGATGAGAAGCACTTGAAACGCCACCGTAAAACCACCCGCCCAATAACCAATAAGGCGCGGCCCAAACACACCGAATGGCACAACGAGTTCCACAAAATGGGTAAACGCCGTACTTGCTCTGTGAACGAGCGGCGCGAGCCTATGAAAATACCAGCTCAAAGGATTTGGAATGGGTTGGGTTTCATAGTGATAGTACATGCACGTGAGATCCCGCCAGCATTCATCGCCGCGAATTTTGATGAGGCCCGCACCAAACATGACGCGAAAGAGCACCCACCGCAAAAGGTAAATGACCATTTTCGGAGGCGCTGTATTTGCCGAACCCAAGAAGATCGCAAGGAAACCTGTTTCAAGAAGAAGTGTCTCCCAACCAAAACTGTAAAAGGTTTGTCCCACATTCACAAAAGACAGATAAAGGAGCCAAAGCAAGAACCAAATTAAGCCTGAGAAAAAAATCCCAAAACGTTCCGAAATTCCAAAAAGCGCGATCGATGATAGAAATACGCCAAGCCAGCCGACGATTAAAAAAAATCGATCGGAAGAATTCAGCCAAAAAATACTGGGC
Source organism: Candidatus Omnitrophota bacterium (assembly GCA_016206945.1). Lineage (GTDB taxonomy): Bacteria > Omnitrophota > Omnitrophia > Omnitrophales > Danuiimicrobiaceae > 01-FULL-45-10b. Next base: position 2,591 of record JACQQP010000050.1, read on the forward strand.
GCATCCCAAAACTTGACATGTCCCAAAAAATGCTTGACGGGAAGGAGTCCGCGCTCGCCAAGAAGCGGATTGAATTGATGAACCACGACGAGAAAGGCGATCAAATAAATAAAACCCAAAAACCTTTGAAAACAAAAACGCGTCAGCCAAAACTGCGATACACTGTCAACTTCCATAGGCTTATTTGAATGCCAATTACCTTCAAGGTTTTGAGGCAACACCTATGATATAATAAACGTGATCCGAAACCAATCCTTTCGTCATGAAACAAGTCGAAAACCCGCCAAACCCATTTGCCTCAACCGACTGCGAATATTTGGAGGGAATGGCTCCTCCTGCTCAACTTGAAGTCTTCGAAGATCACACAAGAACGATTCTCGCCAGAAACGACTCCCCCGATTTAGGTTTCCGCTGGAGCCTGAATCCGTACCGAGGCTGCGCTCATGCCTGTGCCTATTGTTATGCACGTCCTTCGCACGAATATTTAGATTTCGGCGCCGGAACAGATTTCGAAACCAA
>JACQQP010000058.1 GCA_016206945.1 Candidatus Omnitrophota bacterium
AGAGGGAAAAAGTGCCAAACTCAAGTTAATCAAGATTAAATGATGAACATAAAAAACAAGCGCGGACAATCCGCAATTACGTTGGCGCTCCTGACCACAACGTTTCTCGTGTTGGCCGGCTTTTCTCTGGATATCGCAAACGTTCTTCTTAAGAAATCGCGTCTTCAGCGCGCACTCGACGCGGGCGTCATCGCAGGAATTACGCGCTATTCCACCGCAGGTGAAGAGGATCCGATCGAGGATATAGCTCGGGAAATGGCTCTCTACAATTTGCGTGAGATGGGAATTGACAATGCCAACATAAGCGCAGACTTCCCCCTTGTAGAACTCGGCAAATCCAGGACGCTAACTTTAAACGGCAGCATCACGAGCGCGACTTTATTCATGCGCCTCATTCCGGGAGCGGGCTTGGGCACAGTGGTTACCTCCGCAAGCTCAGCCGGCACGCGAAACCCCGCAATCATCAGTCTCGTACTGGATATTTCGGGATCTATGAAGGATGAAATTATTCAACTCCAAGGAGCAGCTATCGAGTTTGTCAGGTCATTTCAAGAAGGTGTGGATAATATGGCGCTCATTAGCTTTGCCGATAAGGCATTCCTCGAAATTCCGATGGCTGCGGTGGACAAACAAAATTTGAATGGCGCGATCAGCACCTTGACGGCGGATGGTTACACCGGCACGGCAGAAGCTATTACTTTAGGAAGGCGGCAGATTGAGACGATAGGCGAGGATAATCCTGAAGCCGTGCGTGCCATATTGCTCTTCACGGACGGCGCGCCCACTTCGGTAAGGCCAATTTTTACAGACGCGCAGGCTTCTTTACCTAAAAATCATCCGGAAGGTTACGATTATGTGGCGCGCTTGAATCGAGACCCGAGAGTTCCGGACATCGTGAATCCAAACGCGATCACAAAAAGGTGTCGATGGGATTGTCCGGCTGGCACAAATACGAATATCGCAAGCCGCCTTAATTCATTTGCGTACCAGGATTCACGCACAAATCCGGGGCATTTTACTCACATTACAAGTCTCAACAGTCCTTATGATGAACTGCAAAAAGAAAGTTATGACCTTGCCATTATTGAATCGGATTACGCCAAAAATGATGGCATCACCATTTATACGGTGGGACTTGGAATACCATCGACCGATACGAGCAGCCCTTATCAAGGCGTAAAGGATACACATAGTTTAAAACCGTTTTTTTTGCGCAGGCTTGCCAATGATCCTGCTTCAGAAAGCGATCCCGTATTTGGCGGAACGGACCCTCTCATACCAAACCCCAATCATCCCAAAGGCATCTACCTTCAAACAGACAATCCGAACGATCTGAAGAATTTATTTGAGTCGATTGCCGAACGAATCAAGCTGCGCCTGATTTAGAAACGATGGAGGCACCGCGGACAAGTGCCCCTCGTAGTGTCACTTTGGTTAGGTGCCCTTATTGTTTTTTGTTCGAAGTATTCGAAGCAGAAGGGTTCGAACCTGAAGGAGTGGCTTCTTTGACATCGACCTGCACATTGACTTGAATCTTTTCCTCAAGCTTTTGTTTGGGTTGAACCACTGCGCGGTCCACCTGTTTTTCGGGCCGGTCGAATTCTTGAAGCGGCTCGCCTTGAGTAAATATTTCATTAATGGCGTCGCCCTGCGCGTCCGGAAATGCAGGCAGAAAGACACGGCCGGCTTCCCGGATGTTGTCGATATTTGCCTGATCAAACAAAACCTTCTTATCGCCCAGATCAAATGACGAAACTATGTGCGGCGTGATGATGACAAGAAGTTCCACATCGGTCCGCTCAAATTCATCCCGCCTGAAGGCCCGATTGATGAGCGGTATATCGCCTAAAATCGGGAATTTTTTCCGCACCTGGTTGATGCGCTGACTGATCATTCCGCTGATCACGAGCGTTTCGCCTTCCCTAAGCTCCGCCACTGTCTCTTGAGTCCGCTTTAAAATGGTTGGAAACGTGAGTGAAAGAAAAGAGACCGTCGTCGAAAAATCCAGTTCGCTTACCTCGGTCAAGATTTTAAGGCGCAGCACATCGTCATTCAGTACCTCGGGCTTAAACTCAAGCCTCGTTCCAAATTCCCGGTAATCCACTTGGATGCGGTTCTCTGTCTCAACCGGCACCGGAAACTCGCCGCCCACGAGGAACTTGGCGGATTCCCCGTCTTTGGCGAGCAAATTGGGACGTGCGATGATTTTAAGGATATTTTTCTGAACGAGCCATTGCAAGTAATTGGCGACCCAGGTGTTTCCTTCTCCATAAGAAAAAAATAAATCGGTGGTGCCGCCCGAGCGCGGCGGAGGGATAAATGGAGCCGCCACATCCCCGCCGCTTGCGAGAAACCGGCTGTCCGAGCGGCCAGCCTGCTGAAAGAGCCCCTGGCTTGCACCCGATTCCGAGGGTGAATTCCTGCCGAACAAGCTCTGTGCCGTGAACTTGTCGATGAGCAGCTGATTATCGAGTCCAAAATCTTTATTCGCCTTGCGGTTCACCTCGGCAAAACGAACTTCAAGCAAAACCTGTTTCGGCTTCTCCACCTGCACGAGACTCACCGCCTTCGAATCAAAGGCAGCGAGCGCCTGCTCCATCTGTTTCGCTTTTAAAACCGTACCCGTCGAACCCTGAACCACGACCGAATCACCAACCGCATACATATCCAGCTTCGTGTGGACATCAACACCGCGTAAAATGCGTTCCAATTGTTCCAGGTCGATGGTCGATTGAATTCCGTAGCTTGCGATTTGGTTCTGCTCATCCCAGACCATCAAATTGACCCGGCCTGTCCGTTTCGCGTTGACGAGAATTTCCTGGCGATTTAAGGTGGTGATGTCGCAGACGGCGGGATCCGAAATTGAGGCGCGGACCACGGGACGATCAAAACGAAAACTTTGCGACGTGCCGCTCACAATGTTCAAAACTTCCTGTTTCATTCCCTCAAAAGCAGGCCACTTCAGATACCGGACCTGCGGGAACATGACTTCTTCGGCAGGATTGGAAACTTCGACGGCAAACGATGCGATGACTCCATAAATTAAAAACAACCCCAATACAACAAACGACGCTAGGAAGACCTTTCTCGCCTTCTCGATTTCCAAATTCATCCTCATCTTCTGAGCACTCCCTCCTTTTGCACGCCACGGATCACCTCGATGGTTCCGGCAGACGCCTCAAACGGCCTCTGCTCGGCCCGATTCTCGCGCACCAAAAGCTGAAGCGGTTTTAAAGAAGCAGCTGCGACAGCCACTTCAGCTTCGTCCGGCATCACGGCAATGGTAATCGACGCGATCGGCGAGCCGTCGAGCGGACTCACTGAAATCACCTGACGGGAAACCACAATGGTGCGCATCTCCTGCGACTGGGTATCTCCTATCTTTGCTCCAATAATATCAACATAACTGCCAATATCTAAAAGATCGGGGACATTCACGATGTCCTTGCGCGAGACGGTAAGCGCCCTCATCCCCGGAGGAATTGGGAGCGGTTTCTTCTGCGAGGCTTCCGATTTCTGCCTCGTGATGTGCGAGCGCTGTATGAAATCGCCGGATGCAATGTCCCTACGCGCTGTCTGGCCCACGACATCCTCCATCTCGAAAAAAAGCTTCTTGGCGTCGGACCTTTTCACGGATTTTGAAAAACCGATGTCCGATTCCTGAATCACCTGGCCTTTGGCAATGTCCGTGCGTGCAAGGATGAACCGGCCCACGACCACGCGGGCCGACTGAAGGAAATTGAAGACGAGAATCGTTGCCAGAAGGCCGCTTCCGACCGCGATGAGGATGATCATGTGCTCTTTTTTCATAGGGAAAGCCGATTTTGATAGGGGCGTATTTTACTGTGAACTAAGTATAGAGTCTACAAAAATTAACGGGGTAAACTAAACCCTAAATGGGCCGAGGCGTAAACCAACCTATTCGATTTCTACTTGACTCCGTCGCAAATCCATAGAAAGTTTCTTACAAAGAAAGAAATCAAGTCACAACACGCCATCAACAGTCGCACTGGGCGGGAGGGTATGACAGAGAATGGTAAAAATCGTTTTGGATAAGGTTCAGGGCTTGAATTTTTTGGATTGAAACGCCCCGGCCCGCCCAGTGGGCTCGCGGCCGGGGCGGGCGAATTTTGAAGTCCTAATTGACCCATTTCAACTAAAACATTCCGATATGATCAAAAAATCAGGACTTGCGATTGATTTACCGAAAAATCAATTGACCGTTATTATCCCCATTCAACCGCAATTTGCCATCGAAAATGCTATCAATTAGTGCTATCAATCACCGCACAGAAAATCGCAGAATTCTTCCCGAAAACTTAAACTCACCGATCCATAAGTAACTACCGTCAAAAGCGAGTGTGGCAGGCCAAAAGAGTTTATTCCTTCCAATTTCTTGGGAAACATCTTCCAAATCGGAAGCGCCCAGGACCACGTCCGGTTCCTTTCCAGCCAGCGCCTCACGAATATTTTTCCAGATCAAAACCCGACCAAAACCTGTGTCTGCGACAAAGAGATGCCCTTTAGCTGACATCGCACTGCCGGGCATATTAAATGAGCGGGAGATTCGATGAGGAACCATCGGTACTTTAGAAGGCTTACTCAATGCCGATAGCTTCCCCACTTTCCAGACTCCGACTTCGTGATTGTGGCTGATCATCCCCACCAGAAATTCGCCGTCACTTGCGAGGCGTCCCGGTCCATATCCTCGAAGGATGAATTTCGGTTCCTCGCTAGAGCTGGGCACTTCTTCCCAGACGTAGATATTTTCATGATCCGTAAGATAAAAATAGTGATCATCTAAAGCGACGCCCGCCAGTTCGCTGAGTTGGACGCTCCCAATTTTTCCAGTCAGTGTCAGGTCCGGTTGTTCACCGTTGAGAGGGAGCTTTTTCCAAAGATAGACTGTATTTTTTCCCGCCAAGACCAAAGTATTTCCCCACAGGGCATTGCTCCACGGGGCAACCGGTAATTGATAGACAAAATCAGGAGGGGTGTTACTTTCATTGGGTAAGGATTTCCAAACATAGAGCCTCCTGTCAAAATCAGAAGAGACAAAGAGACTCTTGCCGTCGGTGGCAACCACTCCGTTCGTGATCATAAAGTTTTCATCTAAAGTATTGGTATCGATATGCGGGCTGCCGATTGCAAAATCAGGCTCCTCGTCTTGAGAAGTAGGAACACCCTTATAAACGACGATCTTGTTTCCATTCGATAAACTGAAGTAGAGGCGATTTCTTGCCCAAGCAATGTCAGAACCGTCGCCGGTATTAAAATAATAGCCTTCGATATGTCCCTGCCGGCCCACCTGCAAATCAGGGGCGTCAGCAATACTCATCGGAGGAGCGTTCCAAATAGAAGGAAGGAAATGAGTTGTACTGAGGAGAATCAGACGATTGCCCGGAAGAAATGTCCCTGCCCGCCATCCTTCTAAGGTAAAGTCGTAAGGTTGATCTTCTGAAGCAGGCCAAGTCTTCCAAACAAAAGTGACCGAACTACTGCCAAAACCTCCTGCGAAGGTTTGCGTTGCAACTTTGGCATTGTGATCCGCGACGAGTAAGTATTGGCCGTTAGAGGTAATTCCACGCGGCGTTCCCATTTTTCCCTGGGCGGTCATGAGGATGTCCGGTGGCTGGTTGTTTCGAACCGGGAAGGCATTCCACAGCAAGACCCCGCTCGAGCCTCGAGTACTGGTGATCGCCAATTTGGTTCCGTCCGTCCAAACGCCCCAGGGCCATTCAATCCGTGCGACAGTGGGTTCCGGCCCACGCGGTGTTGCGAGAACAAGGTCGGCTGGCTGGCCGCTCGACGTCGGGAAAGAATTCCAGATAAGGATGCGATCGTTCTCCGTGTCCGCAACCACCAGTTTCCCTTTTGCGGCAGAGACGCTGACCGGCCAATTCATTTGATCCAGTCCAGTACCCGGATCATTAGTGATGAAATTTTTTTGACCCAATACCAAATCCGGCTGCACATTCTCACTCGGCAATTGATTCCAAATGAGAACACGGTTATTGTTTCGATCGGCCAAAATCAGATGAACGCCATCTGAAGCAATCTCACCGGGATGATTGAATAAAAGAGGGCCACCGGTATTATTAAAATCAATCGCAGAAAGGACAATATCCGCATCTTGACCGCTTTTGAAAAAACCGGTGGGCTTTTCCTGAGTCACTTTGTATTCTGCACCCGTAAATTTCACTTTGACTTCGTCCTCGGAAAACACTTCTTCCAAAGATTCTTCTTGAGGCCTTCCCCGCCTCTCCGGAAGTTTAAGGCTTTCCGGATTGACTCCAAGACGCATCAACACGAGAGCCGCCAGATCATTTTCTCTTCCTTCAATTTGTCTATCGGAACGGATCTTGCTGAGACGTTCTTCGCCGATCTTTTTCTTTATCGCTTGGTCGAAACCTTCGGGCGCCGGAATATCGCCGACAAGCACTGCACCTGTTATCTCCGGTGTGAAGACTTTCCGGGCTTTTTCAATTTCGTCTCCTGATTGAGCAAAAAGAGGGTGAGTTAAGAGAATAAAAACAAAAAGAGGAACACCACTTTTAATCATTTTGTTCATCTACCACCTCCGTTGATGTCGTGGGAGTGGTGCAACTTTGTAAAACATCATCCAATGAGATTCCACTTTCACAGGTGCAGGATCACAAATCATATGGCCTTCTTCAGGGAAAGCTCGGAAGCCCCCTTCCTCCTGCCAATGGAGACCGTCCGATGTGAGGGCGCTTCGGATGCCTTCAGCGCAATAATATTGGCGCCAGCGGCCACCCTCCACTGCGACGGTGTTGGAAACCGAACCATTCTCTCGAACAATATCTTCATACTCAAAATGAAGACCGTCAGGCGAGGAAGCCCGAATCAAGCGAGGACCTTGCGAGACATACATAAACCAGGTGCTTTGAATCTTGATCATATCGGGATCTGTGATCTGAGGATAGGAAAATCGAATGCCATCCTCCTCTTCAAACAAAATTCCATCTGAAGAAACAGCGCTCCGAATGTCATTGACAGATTCAAAGTCGGGCGGCTGTCCGGGTTCAGGCCTTTTTCCAAAAGTGACATAATAAAGCCGAATCTTTCCATCGGCGAGAAGAACGGCTTCCGGATCTGCTCCTGCAAATCCCCGGGAGTTGCGCATTTGAAGAGAGCCTTGCTGCCAAGAGCGAGCGTTATCGGAAGAGATTGCAACCATCAATCCCGAACGGCTGCGGTGGGCTCCGTCAACGGCGTAAATCAAGATCCTGCCATCCGCTAGACGTAAAACATCGGGGACCGAGGCCTTATCAAAAACCAGTTCAGGAATTTTTGTGAATTCAAGTCCGTCCGAAGAAATGGCTTTGTAGATTTGATGATAATAAGGTCCTACGGGATCTTCAAAAGGATCGTGCTCCATGCCCGCAGAGTCAAAGGTAAGTTCTTCGCCCGTCGCTTGCGCTGCGACGGAAAAAATCCATAGAAGTATAACAGCAACAGTCTTTATGGGGTTGAGCCCTTCTTTTAGGGTTGAGCCTACAAACTGTTACCCATGTGTCCGGTATGTACCCACCGCCTGTTGGTCGGGGCGAGTGGATTCGAACCACCGACCTCACGGTCCCGAACCGTGCGCTCTACCAAGCTAAGCTACGCCCCGTTCTATTTCGCCCTGTCCTTATTGGCAGGGCTTCAAAGCAACGGGCAGTCTCTCCGAAGCTGTGCTACTAAAGACACAGCGTAGGAGGACGCCCCGACGAAGGAGTCATTATATTGATTTTCGGCTTCTTCTTGAAGGACATAATTGAGGGTATAATTGAGGGTCTAAATCGAAATCAGGGACGGTTTTCTTCTATCGGGTTTTGAGAACCGTCCCTGGTAAACCCGCATAAAACAGGGGGCAGACTGAGCGCGGCATCGATTGCTGTTTTTTCGTAGCTTAATTTGCGGGCGCTTGAGGCAGTAATAGGACTCATCGAGTGATTTTGATGGTGACCGTTATTTGTGCCGTATCGGTGCCGTCCGTGGCTGAAAATTGTACTGTGCGTTCCCTCACTTTTCCAATCGGCACCCAGGAAAAATAACCTATCGCTCGACCTCTGATTTTGGATGACTGAAGCACGAATGTTGCTCCGGGAGGAAGGCTTACTGCCTTAAGAGTAACTGGATTAAGATCAGGGTCTTGGGCG
>JACQQP010000057.1 GCA_016206945.1 Candidatus Omnitrophota bacterium
ACGGCACCGCAAGACCAAGCGCCCGACCGGCGCTCGTTCAAGCGGCGGTGCCAGATGACCGAGCGGCCGTCCGCCGCTTGACCGACTGGCGCTTAAAGCATGCGGGGATGACACTTCATGTCAGATTGCTTCGCTCCGCTCGCAATGACGTTAATGGTTTAAAGCTTGAACTAATTGATTAACATTGTAGTCCGTCATCGAAAAATAATCTTCTACTCCTTCTGCTGCGCCCACATTTTGAAGTAAAGTTACAACCGTCGCGCCGGTTTCGCGAGCCGCTTTGGCGGGTGTTCTGGTTTCATGGAAAGCTTCTCTGACGATCACTTTCACCTGTTTTTCCTTCATCAGCTTAATCAATTCGGCAATGTGTTTTGCCGTCGGCGGAATTCCGGGAATGGGTTCGAGATAGCCGGCAATGTCGAGACCAAAGCGCTTGGCAAAATATGGCCAGCTTTTGTGGTAGGTTACGATTGGTTGGCCCTTGTACGGCGCCATTTTAGAATTCCACTCTTTCATTTTAACATCAATTCTTTTGTTAAATTCTTCTGCGTAGTTCAAAAATAAAGCTTCTTGATTCGGATATAGCTTCGCCAAACCATGGACAATGTTTTGAACCATGATTTTGGCGTTTTCAGGATCGGTCCAGTAATGTGGATTGCCATAAATATGGATATCTCCCTGAGAACGCGAAAGACTTTGTGGTATTTCAAGAAGTGAAATGCCTTGGGACATATCAATCGCAGTCTTCCCAGAACCCAAAAATTTCCCGTTACCTGCCGCTTCTACAAGCGGGGGACGCCAGGCCTCTAAATCAAGGCCCGTATGAACAAACACATCGGCTTTCTTGACCTTGAGAACATCCTTGGGCGTCGGAGCATAAAAATGAATGTCCCGCTTGGGTGAAGATACGGCATAGACCTCTGCCGTATCCTGGACCACCTCGCGGACCAAACTGGCAATGACCGGGGTCGTCGCCACAATTTTAATTTTACCTGCCGCAAAAAGATTTGGATGGAACAAAACAAGACCGCTGAGTAAGAACAACAAAAACCACGGTACCAGGTACGGCCGGCCCGCCTGCCCGCCTTTCGGCGGGCAAGCCGGTCTGCTCGCCTGCGGCGAGCGAGGCAGGGACAGGTTTTGACTCCTTGGAGTGAATAAAAACCTGTCCCGCAACGTACCTGGTACCGAAACTGCGCTTGCCGTCATCATTTTACTGAACCGGATGACGATGCGAACCAATTAAGAAATTGGCCTGTAAAAAGACTTGGTCATTTGATTCTTCTCCCGGGTTTGCTGGGTCAATGTGTTGATACTGAAGCCTGAAATTAGCAAACTCACTTTGCCAAAAAGTGATGTAAGGCGAGATGGCGGTTGTCTGACCGTGGCTAAATGGTTCGCTCACACCCAGCGGTTCAAGATAATCAAAGCGCGCGCCGACACTAAAACGTTTTGAAAATCGGTAATCTAAAAGTGAATAAAATCCCCAAGGGTTGGCGTTTGGAGAAACGAAGTTAGAGCGATCGGTGAAATAAACCTCATTTTGAAATTTAACTACCCGATCTTCAGGCAAATTCCAAATCAGAGTCGCATCACCGCCAAATACTTGCACACCATAACGGTCTTGCCCTTTCAGTGGCCGAATGAGCGTCCCGGTTCCCGTTTCATCATCGATCGGAATATTTTCATCGCCAAACATCGTTGTTCCGCCTAATTCTAAATTCACATCTTCACTGACTTCAAAAAAACTTTTGATGTGAGTGTTAAAAATGGGCCGCCTGGAAACTCCGGAAAAAACATTTCCATTATTTCCACGCAGAACTTCTCCTATGACTTCTATTGGGACATCCCAAGGATTTGGAATCATGTTCTGAAGGCGCGCGCCTGATGAAGCGAGACCTTCTTCACCAAAAAAGTTCTGAATCACGAGCGGAAAATCCGTAGTCGGCAGTTGATCCAGGTGAAGTAAATTTTGTTTTCCAATCTTAGAGCGAAACTTTCCAATCTGTCCCACAAACCCAAAAGGAAGACCCCAGTGCGTATAGTAAGCCTCCTCAACTTCCGTGTTTTGAGCCTCCAAAGCATCGTTAAAAGAAATGACGGCATCCAGACGCGAATAAGGATCAACATATTGAGCCATATTCAACTCGATTTCTTTAAGGGCAATCGTATCACGCCCTTCTCCGTCTTCGGTGCTTTCGGTCAGATTGGCTTGAACCGTACCAACCACCCCAATTTCCGGATTCATGTTGACACGACCCTGCTGAAGCGGAGGTGCGCCTTTCGGCTGAACTGCTTCTTGAGGGAGGGCGCCTCTCTTTTCAAGCGCTTCAATCCGAACGGTTTGTTTTTGAATCACCTCGTTTTGTGATTGAACGGTTGTATTCAAATCCCGAACATTCGATTGAAGATCCTTCACCGTTTCTGTCAACACTTCAATTTGACTCTTAAAGGCCTCTAGCATGACTTCATTCGCATGAGCTTTAGGATTCAAAATACAAAGAGTGCAAAGGAAAAATAATGAAAACCATTTGCGCATGGTCTACCTCCTGTTGGAATAAAAGTAATGTGAGTAAAAGAAGCGTTGCGTTCTACGTCATCGCGAGGAGGCCGTAGGCCGACGCCAGTCGGTCAAGCGGCGGTTGGCCGCTCGGTCACCTGGCACCGATCGGTCGGATCGGCGTGGCGATCTCAGAACCTGAGATTGCTTCGCTCCTTCGGAGCTCGCAATAACGACGTCGGTCTAAATGGGCGGCGATCGAGTATGAAGTTTTGAGAAGAGTAGAAGCGAGGTTGGTTTTGAAAAAGATTGAAGAAAAAGTCGGCTTGAAAATAAGACAACATTAAAAATAGTGACAAGTATGAAACAGAAAAAAATGGATTGAACGAGACGGCAAACGGCACATTCTAAGGCATGCTGACCATCGGCATGATGATGAAACAGAAGGAAGGCAAAACTTGCCAACAAAAGAAGCGAGGTAATAAGGATCAGAATTTTTCTAGAATTGGCTTTCATCACGGCCGGCATTATATCATTTTAGAAAAGGAAGTAAACGCCCATGAGGACAATGGCCCCTGCGAGAGATATGAAATTCTAAGTGAGCGGGAGCGAACAGATGCCGCCAGTCACATCACTGACTCGATTCTTTCCTTCTCTTTTACTTTTAGCCATACACGGATAGGTTTTGCCAAACAATTCATCAATAGAGGTACCGTCTGAAGTAATTTCGCTAACACCGAAACTTGCCGTTACCTTTAGGCCATCCCAAGATAGAGAACCCGGCATTTCGGCAATTGTAAGGCGGATTTTTTCCGCTACTTTTAAGCCACTCCTTGACTTGCAGGCCTAGTTCCTATCATTCTTTCGATTTACCTTTTTTCTTCTCTTTGAGATACTTGGCAAAGGATTCTAGCCGGCCCAGGACCTCTCGATCTCTTTGTCTCCCGGCTTTGCGCTTGCTCTGAATGATATCGTCGATGGAGGCAACAGGATATTGACCCTC
>JACQQP010000059.1 GCA_016206945.1 Candidatus Omnitrophota bacterium
GGCATCCTCCATCGTCAACACATGAAGAGACACGATAATCATCAAACTTCCAATTGTCAAGAAGGCAAAGATCGCGAAAACTTGTATAAAGATATTGATAATTTTCATCGTGCTATCCAGCCTTCCGCGTCTCTTGGGGTTCCAAACTAGGTCCTCCCATAATAGACTCGATGAAATTGGTACTGACCCTTCCTTGGCGGAATCGAGGACGGTTCAAAATCTTCTCATGCAAAGGCACGGTTGTCTTGATGGGGCCTATGGTGGTTTCTTTAAGTGCCCGAAGCATGATTTGAATGGCTTCTAGGCGGTCCTTGCCATGAGCAATCAATTTGGCCACCAGTGAATCATAATAAGGAGAGACCGTATACCCGGCATAGATATGTGAATCAACGCGGACATGGGGTCCGCCCGGCAAATAAAGTGTTTCGATCTTACCCGGACTCGGAAGAAAGCCGTGGTCTGGATCTTCAGCATTGATCCGACATTCTATAGCGGCGCCATTAAATCTTACCGCGTCCTGATGAAATGCCAATTTTTGTCCCCACGCGATCCGAATCTGCTCTTTGACTAAGTCAATACCTGTAATCATTTCCGTGACCGGGTGTTCTACTTGAAGACGTGTGTTCATTTCGATAAAGTAAAATCGCTCTTCTTCATCGACCAAAAACTCAACGGTGCCCACATTCTCGTACTGAAAGGCTTTCGCAGCACGTACGGCCGCCTCACCCATTTTTTTCATGAGCCGCTTGCTCAATCCCGGCGCAGGCGATTCTTCAATGAGCTTCTGATGGCGTCTTTGAACGGAACAGTCCCGCGCACCAAGATGAAGGATGCTGCCGTGGCGATCGGCAAGAATTTGGAACTCAATATGCCGGGGTTCGCTCATATATTTCTCAATATAAACGCCACGGTCTCCAAAGGCGGCCTCCGCTTCCGCCTGGGCCGTGAGAAATGCGTTCACCAATTTTCCGTCGTTGTGGGCTATCTTCATTCCTTTCCCGCCGCCCCCCGCCTTGGCTTTGATGATGACGGGATAACCAAATTTCTTGGCGACCCGAAGGGCCTCAGCCTGATCGCCGATGATTCCTTTGCTGCCGGGAATGACAGGAACTTTTGCCTTGCGCATGGTTTCACGTGCCAGGGACTTGTCCCCAGCCAGGCGAACGCTTTCCGGTTTTGGCCCGATAAATTTGATCTGGCAGGACTCACAAATTTCCGCGAAGTGAGGATTTTCGGCTAAGAAACCATAACCTGGATGAATCGCGTCTACGTCCGCAATTTCGGCGGCGCTGATGATGCTCGGAATGTTCAAATAACTTTCAGCGGCTGGAGTTTCTCCAATGCAAATCGCTTCGTCCGCAAGGCGCACGTGCAATGAATCGCGATCCGCCTTCGAATAGACGGCTACTGTGCGAATTCCTAAATCGCGACAGGCCCTAATGACTCGAATAGCAATTTCGCCACGATTGGCAATCAAAATCTTGTGAAACATAAGGGAATTAAAAGTTAAAAGGCAAAAGTAAAAAAGGAAATCTTAGGGTAATGCAAATTTTTGACTTCTTACTTTTGACTTTTTACCTTTCATCAGAGTTTTTGGATTTTAAATAAAGGCTGGTCAAATTCTACGGGTTGGCCGTTCTCCACCAAAATATCGGTGACTCGGCCACTCACTTCGGTTTTGATCTCGTTCATCAGCTTCATTGCTTCTATAATGCACAACACATCACCCGCATTCACTTCCTTGCCGCGACTGACGTAGGGTTCTGCATCCGGTGCTGGAGCTACATAAAAGGTGCCCACCATCGGTGAACGAATGAGGGTGACACCCGCCTCCTCCGTGGGCTGAGCACCCGCTACTTGCAGAGGTTTCTCACCCCTGGAAACCCGCGACAAAGAGCTTAAATCCTCTTGCACAATGGTTCCCGTAGGTCCCTTCTTAAGCCGGATTTTGAACCCATTTTTTTCAATCTCAAGCTCGGTTAAACCGTGCTCCTGCATGAGATTAATCATTTCTTTTAGCTCTTTAATCGTCATCAGATGAGAACCTTAATCCAAATAACGACAACGTCTTCAATTCGAGGGTGCTTTCAATCAAGCACGCCTAAAAAATAGCGGGCAGTCTTCCGAGAAATCACCTCAGGCAAGTCCTGCCCGCCAAGCTTAAGCAAACTGAAAAATTCTACTGGAAACCCCCCGCCCTGTCAATTGCCGTGAGGAACCTCCAGATTAAAGGTGGGCTTTTTGGATCGCATTTGCAAGCCCATTTAAACCAAGAAGATAGCTTTGCTCACCAAAACCACTTACCTGACCGACGCACACCGCTGCCGTTAGTGATTGGCGCCGAAATTCTTCTCTCCCATAAATGTTCGAAAGATGAACTTCAACCGCCGGAATTCCACAAGCAGAAAGCGCATCGCGAAGGGCAACGCTCGTGTGCGTAAAAGCTGCCGGATTAATCAAAATTCCATCGTATTGATTCCGTGCATTCCCAACAAGATCTACGAGTTCTCCTTCATGATTGGACTGCTTAATCGTCACGCGAATGTTCTTTTTTTCGCTTTCATCTCGGATCAATTTGTTAATACGGTCCAAGGAAACTTTTCCATAAATCTGGGGCTCCCGCTTTCCAAGAAGATTCAAATTGGGACCATGAACGACCAAGATGCTTAAGCGCTTCCTTTTTCGTGTTTTCTTACGACTCATCTGAGCTCACAAGGGAGGCTTCAGCGCCTCCTCAATCAACATGACGGGAATCCCATCTCGTATGATAAATTGAAGTCTACAATCGGAATTCGTACAAACAAGCCGCTCGCATTCTAAAACGACTTTCGTTTTACAAGCGGGGCAGGCCAAAATTTCAAGAAGTTTTGGATCCATTGGTTCCATATTTAGGTCGCTTCACAATTACGGTTCAATCGTTTCAAGCTCGCGTATCGAAGCACCGCCTCGCACCGCATACAGAATACCACAGACGAAACCAACCGCATAAAGGAAAAGGTCAAAGATCAAAGAAAAAGCAACTGCCTGATCTAAGGGAACGTAACTTCTAAACAAATAAACCGTCGCTGCTTCGCGAACTCCAAGGCCTCCAATCGAAGGGAGCATCGATACGACCGTGATGAGCGGCATGAAGAGAAAAAAAATCCCCAAAGGAACATCCACTTGAATGCTCCGGCCCAAGAAAAACACCATGACAATAAAAAGCCCCTGAGCCACAAGAGAGTAACCGTAAACCAGAAGGAAGATCCTTCGCCTTTCGCGGTACAACCCCAACGTTTCAAAAAGTCTTGTCAATCGTTCATGAAAACGCCGCGGCGAAAACTTAAAAAGGATGTTTCTGGCCGAGGTTGAAAAACGGCGGCTCACAACGAACATAACCCCCAGAAATACAAAACCAGAAATCCAAAAAAGTGACTGCCCTATCCGCGGGTCGAGAACGTAGTGATGTCCAATCAGAAATGCAATAAATCCAATCGAAACAGTTGCCATCAACCCAAAAAAACGGTCAATTATTACGGAGGTTACCGAAGCTATTTTTTTTCCAGAATCCTTGTAAATATAGTAGGTTTTGGCAATATCGCCTCCAACCGCTGAGGGAAGAAAGAGATTAAAGAAAAGGCTAATCATCCATAAATAATAAAGCCGCTTGAAAGAGAGTTTGATTTTCTGAATGGCCAGTACGAGGTCGAGCCGATAGGTGACCACAACGAGAGACAGAAAATTGACCGCCATCGCTAAAAAAAGCGGTCCGCTTTCCAGATGAGTTAAGCGCGAAAGTCCTTCTCGTACTTCCCCCCGAACCGTATAGAAAACTAAAGCGAGAGAAAAAACGCTGATCGCAATCCGAAGGACTTGAGACCCGGCCTTTTTATACATGGTGGTACGAGGACACTCGCGATCACGCCACTTTATGTTGGACGAACTTCAGCTGGAGTTCGGGAATTAAAGAACCAAAAAGAGATGCCTCTTCGGGTGTCAAATTTCCTTGTGTTTTGTCCTTCAACATGAGCAAGAGGTCAATCATTTCCTGAGCAGCGGCCAAATCCACCTGGACTTTTTCATTGCTCGTGGTGCTTAACTCGCCCATATGCATGAGCGCTTGAATACCAAGTGAACTAATAAAATTGGAAAAAGACAATCTGCCTTTTTCCTTTGCCTCGGGCGCCGCACCCTGATCCTTGGATACGGATTCCTTCCATGATTCGTCCACACGTTTTTTTGTGTAGTGCACTTCTTTTTCTTCCATCGTCGCGGCCAACGGATCTTGATCAAAAAAAAAGGCTCACGGTCAAAGTGGGGAATGTTTCAACCATGAGCCTCGTCAAGGTGGGTAGAGACCCTAAGTCTCTTGTTTCTTATATCACCCAATGTTTCGTTTGTCAACCGCCTCAAAAGGCAAATAGCTTATAAAAATTGGATGGCGATACCGTACTGTTTCTTGAGCAGCTCAAAACGAGCGATTTTACCTGGGATGGCGAGCTCCTCTTTGAACGTATCATTGGGAGGAACACCAATGGTAACCTGTGACTGCTCAAGGCCTTGCATTTTAGAATACTCCGGGGCATCCAGATCCAAAAATTCAGCAAAAACCCCTCCCTGACTTACATTAGTTGCAATGGCTTTTGCTTTCAGCGTCGTGCCATCTTTCATTTGAAACGCCAGATGCACGGGAATGGCGACACGAATACGCTTATTCCGTCTCCGCTCCAAACCATAACTCTTAGGTAGAGGCTGCTTATCATCAATCGCCACCTCAAACATTTTATCCTTAACAAAAAGGAAAGATCCGAACGCTTCGGCAACTTCTTCCTCGTTTTTGCATAGCCGAACACTGCTCGGGAGATGGGTATGAGTAAAAAGTTCGCGACACGATCCATCGGGTGCAAAGATAAGGCTACGTTGGGGACGAATGAGGCAGGCAATAATTTTGCGTAACGCAATTTCATCGATGGACTGCACCTTTTGAAGATTGAGAATTACGCGGCGCAATCTCTTTCGTTGAATGACTTGTTCTATCTTCTGCATAACCGGATCCATTTCCTCTCCTGTCAACGCTCCTCCCAAATCAAACACCTGGACGGAACCGATCTTTCGAAGACCTAACTGAATCGCTTCTGCTTGTTTCATTTCAATTCCTTCCTTTCTTAAGTTGGCCTCAACCGTTTTTATAAAACCTCAGGCGACCTACTGGGAATCCTGTATCGCCTTTCTTCTATCTTAATGTAGTTCGTCGCTTCAACTTGAAACTGAACCCTTATGATGGATCTTACTTTCCGCACTGTTAAAGAACGTGGCCATTAATAATCGTACATGGGCAAAATTGCGATTTCAAATGAATAGAAAAATAGTTTATAACATATTATGTTGTAACGACTTATAGATTCTATTAGGCTATAAAATCTAAGTCTTTTTGTGGTTCTAAAAGAAGGTATGACAACTTACCCCTTCGTGCCGTGAAGCTCTTTGAGCCGCTCTTGATGAACTTTCTCATAACCAAACGCGGTTGGGCGGTAATACTCTCCTTTTCGCTTTACATATTCTTGTTTCACGTAATGAACGGGAAACTTGTGCGCATATTGATAACCCTCGCCGTGGCCCAAACGCTTCGCACCGAAATAGCTTTTATCTCGCAGGTGATTAGGTACTTCTTGAGCGGTGTCTTGTTCGACGTCCTTCGCCGCTTCTTCGATAGCAAGGTAAGACGCGTTGCTTTTGGGAGCTAAAGCCATATAGGTAACGAGCTGTGATAATATAATCCGTGCTTCAGGAAGCCCGACGAACTCAATTGCTTGAAGTCCCGCTGAAGCGAGAATTAAAGCCTGTGGATCAGCGTTTCCAATATCTTCGGAAGCAAGGATGAGAACGCGCCTCACTATAAATCTGGGGTCTTCCCCCGCATAAAGCATTTTGGCAAGCCAATACACACTGGCGTCAGGATCGCTTCCCCGCATACTCTTGATAAAGGCGCTCGCCGTATCATAATGATAATCCTCATCGCGGTCATAATAAACGATACGCCTCTGGCAAGACTCCTCGCTAACCACCCTTGTAAAATGAACTATCCCCTTTGTATCAGGCTCGGTCGTCAACACGCCCACTTCAAGCGCATTTAAGGCACGGCGCGCATCCCCTGAAGCGGTCTTCACGATATGCTCCAGGGCGTTTTTTTCCACGTCAATCTTCATCTTTCCAAAACCGCGTTCGGGATCCCCAAGCGCTTGCTTTAGAACCCGAACGAGCTCTTCTTCTGTAAGCGGCCGCAATTCGAATATCGTAGATCTCGAAAGCAATGGCCCATTGATCGAAAAAGAAGGATTATGAGTCGTGGAACCAATCAGAATTAACGTTCCATTTTCAACGTCCGGCATGAGGACATCTTGCTGGCCCTTGTTAAACCTATGAATCTCATCGATGAAGAGAATAGTTCTTTCGCTTTTCTCTTCCTTAAAATATTTGGCCTCATCGATAATGGTCCTGATATCCTGAACGTTGGCGGCTACGGCATTTAACGACTTGAAACGTGCGCCTGTCATCCGAGAAATCACGAGCGCAAGCGTGGTTTTTCCGCTTCCCGGAGGTCCATAGAGAATAAGACTGGTGAGACGATCCGCGGTAATAATGCGCTTCAGAAGTTTTCCTTGGCCAAGGAGATGCTCTTGTCCGATAAATTCCTCAAGGCTGCGCGGCCGCATTCTGGAGGCAAGCGGCGCATGCGGATCCAGGGTCAATTCGTCACCGACACCGTTTTCCCCAACTCTCTTGCGTTCCGCACCAGCTTTGATTTTCTTAGAACGCACTTCTTGACCGAATAAATCCATGAAACACCTTATGAGTCGTTTTTACCTTTTGGGAGTTCGGCCCCAAAAGAGCGGTTCAACGAGTCAATAATCGAAAAATGAAGTTGATTGACTTCCTCATTTTGAAGTGTTCTTTGTCTTGATTGGTAATAGATTCGAAACGATAAATTTTTCTTACCTTGCTGAATTTGGCTTCCTTTGAAACGATTCAAGACATCAATCCCGGAGACCAACTCTCCACCAAGGCTTTTAATTCGCTCAAAAATGTGCTGAGCTGGAATCGATTCATCTAAAATAAGAGTAAGATCCCTCGGAGATGGCGGATATTTGGGCAAGTCTTTCACCTTTAACTCCGTAGCTTGATACTGAGTGATCCTCTCTAAACTCATCTCCCCATAGTAGACGGGTTTGTCTAAATCGTACTGTTTTCTAACTTTGTCTGACAAAGTTCCATAAGAACCCAATGGATGCGTCCCTTTATATAAGGAAATAGCTTCCCCCTTTTTGTAGATAAAGTCCTCAAACGGCGCATGGGTCACCTGCTGGTCCAAACCAAATCGAAGGAGAAGATGCTGAATGGCCCCCTTTAAATCGTAGAGTGTATTCCGCCTTTTCCCCTCCACAAAATTGGACCGCCCTACCCCCGCCACGACCAAAGCCAATAATCGTTCTTCTTTGGGTAGTTTTTGACCATTCGGTAAGTATCGGTTCCCGATTTCAAATAACCAGAAATCGTTTTGGCCGGCAAAGAAATTTTGGCGAGTGGTTTGTGCCAAGCCGTGCAATAAATCAGGACGCATCAAATTAAGCTCTCTATTTTTCGGATTGATCACCCGCACGCCATGAGCTATCCCACGTTTCAGAACGATCGATTCTTCTACCATGCTGTACGTAATCACTTCCTGAAATCCCAATCCGACACACAGCTCTCGAGCCTTCTTTTCGGCAACCAAAATCGGATCAACGGTTGGTTCCGCAAGCGTCGGTGAGGGTAATGTCTCGGGAATGCGATTGTAACCGTAAACTCTTGCGATCTCCTCAATCAAATCAATCGGACGTTTCAAATCTGCAGATCGAAATGAAGGCACTGATGCTCTGATAACATTCGTCGTTTCTGACACGCGAAGTCCAAGACGGCTCAAAATCGACTTGATTTTACTTTGCGGGACTTGGACGCCTAAAATCCGCCTCACTTCGCTTCGCTTGAGCGTTATTTTAGGCTCATCGATTGGAAGTCGGCCTGATCGAAATGCGCGGCTAATGCTTCCAATTCGTCCATGTCGAGAAATGAGAGCGACTGCCCGTTCCCGCGCGAGATCTACCCCCTTTGGATCTACTCGGCGCTCAAAACGGTAGGAAGATTCGCTCCCAAGACCCAAGCGCCTGGCCGTATGGCGAACAACCGTTGGGGCAAAGAAAGCGGATTCTAAAAGAAGGTTTCTCGTTTTTTCAGTTACTTCTGAATCCTTCCCACCCATGACACCTCCAATGGCAACAGGGCCTTTTTCATCCGCAATCACCAAATCACCTTTGGTTAAATCATAATTCGCCCCATCAATCGCTACAATCTTCTCGTTTGGCTTCGCTCGCCTGGCAGAAATCGTAGTTCCATGCAAAAGATCGGCGTCAAACGCGTGAAGGGGTTGTCCGCATTCCAAAAGGACATAATTCGCCACATCCACGATGAAATTGATAGACCGAATCCCGCAAGCCTCAAGACGCTTCTTCATAAAACCTGGCGTTTCACTCCATCGAACACCTTCGAGCAAGGTTGCTGAATAATAAGGACAAAGCTCCCGGTCCGGTGTTGAAATTTGAAACACCCTTTCGGTCTTTCCCCTTGGCGTGATCTTAAATGGCGGCGGTCGGAACGTATTTCCTGTCACTGCGTGTACTTCGCGGGCGACACCCAAATGGGATAACCAATCGGGACGGTTGGTGGTCACTTCAATCTCAAAGACGGTGTCAGAACCAATGCTTGTGACTTGCTCGATATTCAACCCTGCCAGGGTCATGACATCCGATAATTTCCCGACAGAGCCTTTCACGTTCACGAAATCTTTTAGCCAATCTAATGAAATCTTCATGTTTAGCTTTCAGACCTCAGCTTTCAGTCTTCAGCAAATCAAATTGGCAGCTAATGTCTGAAGACTGATGACTATTTTAAAATTGCTCCAAAAATCTTAGGTCATTTTCAAAAAAAAGCCGAATATCTTTAATACCATATTTGAGCATCGCGATCCTCTCGACACCCAATCCAAAGGCAAATCCCTGGACTTTTTTTGGATCATAACCAACAGCTTCAAAAACAGCAGGATGAACTTGCCCCGCACCCAATATTTCAAGCCAGCCCCGTCCCCAACTAATGTCTACGTCCACGCTCGGTTCTGTGAAGGGAAAGAAGTGAGGTTTAAAACGCATCTCGATATGGTTTCCGAATAGCTTCCTCAAGAACAAATGAATCACGCCTTTGAGATCTGAAAATGTCGTGCGGTCGTCCACCATAAGCCCTTCGATTTGATGAAACATAAAGGAATGGCTCGCATCCACTTCGTCAGGCCGATAGACTTTCCCTGGCGCAATGATTCGAACAGGGGGTTTTCTTTTTTCCATGACTCGAATTTGAACCGTTGACGTTTGGGATCTCAAGAGGTGGCCTTGCTCCGTGTAAAACGTATCGAACGCATCACGTGAGGGGTGATCGAGAGGAATATTCAACGCCGTGAAGTTATAAAACTCGGTTTCAATTTCGCGCCCATCTACGATTTCAAAACCGAGACGCGTAAAAATATCACCAATTTCACGAATCGTTTGAGTAATCGGATGAAGCCGACCCAGGCGAGGTGGCACGCCTGGGAGGGTCGGATCCTCATAACTGAAATCAGAATCAACGCCGCCGACAGAGCCTTCCTTCTCCGAAACCGCTCTTTCGATGAACCTCTTGAGTTGATTCAAAAGCTCGCCGAACTTCGGGCGCTCCTCGCGGGAAAGCGTTCCCATCTCGCTAAATAAGTGAGCAAGCTTTCCCTTTCTCCCAAGATAAGCAACGCGAAGGTTCTCAAGCGCTTGAGGACCACTAACTTCTGCCAGTTGGGACTTGAATTCTTCCTGGAGGCGAGCGAGGTCTGTCATATCCATTTATTCCCACTCTTTCCTTACCATTTGGGAAGAAGGAAGAAGAGCGTTACTTTTTCTTGGCGAGTTCAACGAGTTCTTTAAACGCCTGTCCATCTCGGACTGCAATGTCCGCAAGAGACTTGCGGTCCAAGGTCACTTGCGCATGACGAAGTCCTGCCATAAACTTGGAATAAGAAACGCCGTTTTTGCGGCAAGCAGCATTGATCCGAATCACCCAGAGATTTCGAAAGGCGCGCTTCCTTTTCCTTCTATCCCGCGTCGCAAAGGCAAGTGCCCTTTGAACCGTTTCGCGGGCTGTGCGATAAAGTCTGTGACGGCCGCCCCAAAATCCCTTGGCGCGCTTTAAAAATTTCTTCTTCCGCTTGCGCGTCGCTGAAATACGTGTTGCCCGTGCCATATTTTAGTCAAATCCTCCCTCACCCATAAGGAAGCGCTCTTAACACCGCTTTTCGATCCACCTTACCCATCGCCCATCTCTTTCGCGCAAGTCGTTTCTTAGAAGCCGCTCGATCGCCCAAAAGATGCCGCCGTTTGGTTCTCGAGCTGAGCACCTTGCCTTTCGCCGTCATTTTGAATCGACTTCGCATCGCCTTATTCGTTTTGAGTTTTCGCATCTTTTTCAGGAATCACTTTTACTTTCTTTTTGATGTTGGGTTTCGGCGTAAACAAAATCACAATCAATCGATTCTCAAGCCCCGAATTCTTCTCAACCTCGGCCACATCGGCCAAGTCTTCCACAAAACGATCGAGCACGCGTTTCCCGAGGTCTAAGTGCATCACTTCTCTTCCGCGAAAGAACATAGACAATTTCACCTTGTCGCCGCGCTCGAGAAAATTCACCGCACTTCTTAACTTCGTCTGATAATCATTCTCCCAAATCTTGGACGTGACCTTAATTTCCTTAATGTGAGCAATATGCTGCTTTTTGCGCGCCTGTTTCTCTTCCTTCTCCAACGTATACAAATACTTCCCGAAATCCGTAATTCGGCAGACGGGCGGTTTTGCCGTTGGCGATATTTCCACAAGATCAAGCCCTTCTTCTCGAGCCTTGGCGAGACCTTCCTGCGGCGTTACAATTCCAATTTGTTTTCCATCAGAACCAATCAAGCGAATCTGCGGTGTTCTGATCCGCTCATTCCGCCGAATAAATTTTTTATCGATAATCTCCCACCTCCTGGTTAACTTTTATTTTTAATTTCTTCTTTCAGTTTCGCAATCACTGACTCAATTTTGAGCGGTCCTAAATCTTTCCCGCCCCGAACGCGAAGCGCGACCGAATCGGATTCAAGTTCTTTGGCACCCACTACGCCAATGTAAGGAATTTTCTGAAGTTCGGCCTCGCGAATCTTATAATTGATTTTCTCAGATCGAAGATCCAGTTCACTTCGAATTCCAGCATTCAGGAATTTCCGGTGGGCGGCCTTTGCACCGTCATCTTGCTTTTCAGAAATCGTGGTAATCAGAATCTGAATGGGAGCAAGCCACAAGGGAAAAGCACCGCCATAATGTTCCACCAAAACCCCATAGAACCGCTCGACCGATCCAAATACTGCCCGATGAATCATCACCGGGCGGTGCATTTTACCGTCTGGCCCAACATACTCAAGCCCAAACCGTTCGGGCATCATAAAGTCAAGCTGGATCGTCCCGCACTGCCAATCGCGCCCGATGGAATCGGTCACCTCAAAGTCGATTTTGGGCCCATAGAAGGCGCCGCCGCCCGGGTTCACTTCGTAATCAATTTGATTGCGCTTCAGAGCCGCTTCAAGGCCATGGGTCGCCTTTTCCCATATTTCGTCAGATCCCATAGATTCCATAGGCTTGGTCGAAAGACTGATCGAAACGTCCGCAAATCCGAAAGTTCGATACATTTTGAGAATGAGCCGAATGACACTCGCAATTTCTTGTTCGATTTGATCACCATAGCAAAAGATGTGGGTATCGTCAATGGTGAAGGCCTTCACTCGGAAAAGTCCATGAAGCACCCCTGAAAGCTCATGCCGATGGACCAATCCAAGTTCAGCAAGTCGCATGGGAAGATCACGATAGGACCGCTGCTCGCTCCGATAAACAAGCGTACTGCCCGGACAGTTCATCGGCTTAATCGCAAACTGGACCTCATCCATTTTTGTAAAATACATGTGATCCTTATAGTGCTCATAATGTCCACTCTGTTTCCAAAGTTGATCTCTCAAAATCATCGGCGTCCTAATCTCGAGGTAGCCCTCCTTTTCATGCTCCTTGCGCCAGTAACGAATGAGTTCATTATAAACGATCATTCCTTTGGGATGAAAAAACGGAATGGCGGGAGATTCATCATGAAAACTAAAGAGATCAAGCTCCCGGCCCAATTTTCTGTGATCGCGCCTCTTAGCCTCTTCCAGCTGCTTGAGGTAAGCATCCAAATCTTTTTCAGAATAAAAGGCAGTTCCATAGATCCGTTGAAGCATGGGATTTTGTTCACTGCCTCGCCAATAAGCGCCCGCAACGTTTAGTAACTTAAACGCTTTTACCTCGCTCGTACTGTCTACGTGATTGCCACGACAAAGATCTACAAACGGGCCATTCGTATAAAGCCAGATGTTGTCATCCGGGAGTCCTTCCAATATCTCAAGCTTATACCGCTCGTCTCTTTTTTTAAAAAAATCCTGCGCTTCCTGGCGTGTCACTTTTTTCCCCGAAAATTTCTGCCCCTCTTTGATGATGTCCAAACATTTCGCCTCAATCTTCTTCAAATCCTCATCCGTAAAAGACCGGTCCAAGTCAAAGTCATAGTAAAAACCGTCCTTAATTGCAGGACCGATCGCAAGTTTCACCTTGGGAAATAAACTTTGCACGGCTTGAGCCAAAATATGGGAGCAACTATGGCGAAGACGCTCCAAATCTTGTGCTGTAGAAGTACTAAGCATACACAGGAACTGGATTAAATCGGAAGGTAAGTTTGCAGACTCATTGCAACTTATTGAGTTTCATAGGCTTGTAGAAATTATATATCTAGGCTAATTTGGATTCAAGCATTTTATGCTAAAATTATGCGGGTGGCCGCGGCGCCAGAACCAAGGATAGAAGACGCCGCAACCGAGGGATTCCCGCACAATCACCAACCCGTCATTCTGAGCCCTTCGATGTCATGCTGAGCGTAGCGAAGCATCTCAGGGTAAACTCCGCGAAGAATCTCTGAGATCCTTCGGCCTTTGGCCTCAGGATGACGGTTGAGAGTTAAGCTGCTTTGGCCGTAAGCTCCTTACTCATTTGAGCGTTAAACCATACGGAAAGTTTCACAAGTGAAATCGTGCCAACCATCTGACCGTTTCGCACTGATACAATCACTCCAAAATCAGCTAATTGCTTCCTAAGAGCAGCTGCCGCTGATTCTTTTAAGGAACCTACGATGGCAGCGATAACAAGGGCTGGAAGAATAAGTTCGACACGGTTTCTTTGAGTCAGAGTTTGTGAATCCAGAATTGTGATAGGAATATTCCTATCAAGCTCGCTAAGGCGAGTAGGCGATTCAATCAATGTACCTGCCCCATTTTTCGCCTCCTCCGAAGCATAACGTTTCAAACTCTTAGGAGAAAGTTTGAGAATCTGGGAGAGCTTTCCTTTTTCTTCTGCCGTCATCTTCTTATAAACTCTTTCGAGAAGACTTCGAACTTCCCGATCGGCTGAACTTACCCGAACTTTGATTCCTGCCCCAAGTAATTCGCGCAGAATTCCTTCATTAAATAATTGTGAGAGGATGGGGTTTTTTGAATCCACAACCACGGCAAGCGACTTTCGAAACTCCCTTGAACTCGCCGCAAGAATTCGCTCGCCAAACTCCTCAAACGCTGGTTTCCATCTCGGCCCAAGAATGATCGGTTCAATCGCTGCTTCTTCTTTAGAAAGTTTATCCTTGATGACGCCAAGAATCATCACCCCAAGCGGTGAGGCAAGTACGACCAGATCGACCACTCCCTGCGTTACATCGATTGCTACATGTAAAAATGGCTCATATTTTCTATGAAGAGCCGCTTCAAATTTTTTTGATTTTTCATCATTTTCATATTGGATAGAGTCCCCCACTCGCGACGGCGAAGATTCGCGTTCGAATCCTGATAGGGCCGTCTCAAATCGAAGGTTCGCGGCCGAGGATCTTCGATCGTCTTTATTGCCAAAACTAGGTTTTTGAGTTACATTTACTTTGTCGTCGCGAGTGAATCTAGCGCTATAGGGATCCAAACCACTCGGTTCAACAATTAATCGAGCGGTTTTTTGTTGTTCCAATGTTTTTTGTTCCAAAACCTCCTGCCCCTTGCCTCTTATCTCTTGTCCCTGTTTTAATTCCCGCACCTCAGCCCGGCGGCTAGTTCGGATTACGTCAGCAATTTTTTTGAGTGCATTATTAGCATCGGATGACATGTCAAGGAAATCGTGAACAAGATTCATATGTGGCATAAAAGTTCTCCTCATCGCGCCCAAGCCTATCTCTTTACCCATATAATCTTGCAGCATTCGTAACCGGTCGGGATCAAACCCGCTTTTGCGCAGCGCCTCAAAGCTGCCCGTTGTATGAAATTCATAAAGTAGCTTCGGATCAACCTGTTCTGCTATTTTTCTGAAAAATTCAGTAATAAATAAATGACCTCTTCTTTGTGGCAAGTGGACGCCAAAATGCCGATGGATAAAATTTCTGGCGAGATATTCGACTGTTCCTTCTCGCAGGATCCACAGAAGTCCCGGCTGAACAATGTAACTCAAGCCATTCAGAAATCCTTTGGCTTGGTTGATGTGATAATGTTCATGAGCGTAGTTCGTTGCCACATCAAGCGCTTCAAAATCCTCACGAAGCCACAAGTGAATAAGGGTAAGCATTTCTCCATCCGCTAATTCAATTTGTTGCACTAATCCGTAAGGCGTATAATCCAGCCCGAGGGCGCTATAAATTGGATCCAGCCCGTAGGCCTGTTCCAAAACGGGAAGCGTGTGAATATCTTCTTCGGGCTTTCGGTCTGCAGGCTTTCTAAAATAAAAAACCCTGTCTGGTTTTGGGAGTTCGCCCGTGTTGTTGATTTTAGCAATGATGTGACGTAATTCCTCGCTGGGTTCATAGGCATAAAGCCGATTTGTTTCCTCAACAAACTGCAATACTTCGTCTTTTGTTTTCGCGTGTTTCATCTTTTCAAGCTGTTTCTGCCAGAAAGTCAATAGCTTAGCTTTGTCCGCAGTGCCATAAGTTTGTAGGAGTATTTTTTCCAGCTCCGGATTTTCATTGCGAAAGGCCCATTGCCACCGTTGCTCCATCGTAATCCCAATATTTTTTTCTGCGGCTACAACTATCTTGTGCCAAGGTTCCACATTTAATTGCCGCACCTCCGCCCGCCCTTCGGGCGAGGCTGGCTCGCCTGCTTTGGAGGCGGCCGCACGGGAAGAGCTGATCAAACCGGCTAAATGTTGGACCCTTTCAGAAATCATCTTCGGTGTCGCTGAACCATCACCATGGCGCAAAATAGCTTTCCCCAAAACAACACCAATAACATTGGGCAATTTCAAAAAGGAAGGCACCTGCTCGATCGCAATGCCGCTAATAGGGAGAAGTGGGATTTTCGCTTCCGTAAGAATCTTCAAAGTTTCTTCATTCGTTTGTGGGCCGGTTAACTCCTTGGCATTTACCACAAGAGCGGAGACACCGTAAAAGCGGGCGTTTTTGATTTGCTGTTCGAGCGGCTTTTTCGAGTCTAAGGTCGAAATGACCGTAAAGCCGTGGCTAGAAGCCGCGTCCATGAAATCTTCAGCTTCCTCCTCATTTTCAGGCAATTTGGTCAAAATGAATTCAAAGGTAAGGTCCAAGGGATGGTCCGGCGATGCCTGAACGTCCGTCTTACGCCACCGGCCTTCATCAAACAGATATTTTAATAAAGATACCGAGGCGCTCGCGATCACGCCGAAAATGACTTCATCTGACGAATATTTAAGCCGGAGATCTGCCAGCGTATTTAAAATCGGATCGATTCCTTCGCGCAGCCATCTCAAAAGCGCGTCGGCGTCGTCACCTGCAGGGCGTTCGGGCAAATGAACCGCGACAAACAAGGGCGCTTTCCTAGAACCTTGTTTCCATCCATCTGCAAGTGCGGTAATCGCGTGTTCCAAATCGAGCGGAGATTTTTGGTCCACGTGAACGAGCAGGCCGGAAGTTTGTAATTTTTTAACCCATTCATCCTGAAGATTAATACCTACGAAGGCTGGACCGGAGTCTTTTCGGCCGGCTTGTTTCTGCTTACGCAATTGCAGAGCTTCAGCTGTTTGTTGCTGCAGTTTTATTCGATCAGCATCCGATAAATCTTCGCTTCTTAAAAGGGCACGGGCCGCCTCCAAAATCGCATCTTCCACTGACGAAACGCCAACATCCGAGACTGGTGGTTCACTTAATGAAGGAGGCGCTATGGAATGATCTGCGCTGGTTCGTCCTTTAAGCGCTTCCTCAAGCCGACGTTTATAGTCTTGAATTGATTTCTCACTCGTAGCATAAATCATTTGCTGAACCAATGGGAACGTGTCTTCGATGATCGCCCGGTGATCGGCGACAAGTTGTACTCTAGCCACGTTTTCAATGAGAACAACCGAGCGGTGGACAGAACCTGGAATCGCAGCGAAATTTTCGGTTGATCCTGTTTTCAAGTGATCGTAAATTACGCGTAATGCCGATAAGGGTTCTTCGATTTCTTTTCTAAAATGCGAAAATTGTGCGATCGGTAAATTTTTTTCTACATGAGATAGAAGAAATTCCGTCAGCCAGAGAAGATCCTCCTTACCAATTACGGAACGCCGGCCTTGGGTCTGATCGACTAAACCCAAATTGACCGTCGTTTTCGTAGGCGGCTCAACCTCCGATTTCGCTGGCACAATTTGCGGCTTGGCAGCTGCCTTCAGTGCCTGCAAGGATTCGCGCGCCATTTGTGATGTCGAGGTAGCTCGAACATCCTTTTGGGTTTCCGCTTGTGGTCGCGCAATCTGACGGTGCGGTTTTAATACTTCTAAGACGTCGTTGAAAATTTCAATTAAAGGTTCCTTTTTTTCTTTCGCCAGACCCATCGGAACGGCCGTCTTAACTTTTTCTATTTGGTTCATAAATGCTTCCAACCTTTTTCGATTGGTTTTTTTCGGATCATCCTGTTCAAAAAAAGCTTGCAACATTTTCCTGAGTGACCCCAGAGGAAGCATAAACGATTGCGCCGTCGCAGGAACAAAAGCGCTAACTTTGGCATCCGTCTCAATGGCATGATATAAATTGGTTAGTGCTCTTACTTCCTCATCTGAAAATCCTGCCGGCTGTTGTTCCTCCGCCCGCACTTCAGCGCGGCTGGA
>JACQQP010000061.1 GCA_016206945.1 Candidatus Omnitrophota bacterium
CTGTAAAATAGCTTGTTTTAGCGCCTCCCGCTGCGCAAGGATTTCCGCTTTCTGGATAATTTGCGTGGGCGTCAGGTTGGCGCCTTTTTCAAAAAGTTTTTCGACTTCTGCCGGACTCAATTTATTTGCCGACGCCTTGATCGCCGCCACCTCCGCATTGGCTGCAGCAGCCTCCACAGGCATCACAACGTCATCGGCGGCGCCAATCAAATCATCTGCCGCTTGATCCAAACTTCCATATTTTCCCACCGCTGCTTTTCCGGCATCTATCGCATCTTGAGTGGCTGATGAAACGGGTTTCGCTCCGGCTCCTCCGCCAGCCGCTTGACCCGCTTCCGTCCCTGCAGCGCCAGATCCGCCAGCGCCTCCGCTTCCGCCGGTTCCGGGCGCACCGCCACCTCCGCCGCCCCCACCGCGAATCGCGTTACCAACAGCTCCAACTGCTTTCGATACAATACGCCCAACGCCGAGCATTCCCACATCAGAAGCCACGCCCAACGTGACAACAGCCATATCTTTTGAAATGGCATCGGCTGCAGCGCCACGTGCGGTCAGATTTTGATAACGAATTCCCTCCGCAATCTCGCGCTCTTCAGTCGTGAGGTTCGGATTTTGAAGATAAAGATCTGCTGACATAATCATATTGTTGGCAAAAATGCCGCGTTCCCTTTGACGAACAATATCGTCCTGAACTTCGGTAACCATTTTCCCTGTAAACGTAAAATCGCGCCATGTTCTTGTAGCTGCATCTGCTGTCTCAGCTCGATCCAATCTTTCTTGGACCTGCTCCGGACTTAAATTTCCCATTTGAAAGGCGCCGTTTCGGATTTGCTGATAAATTTTGTCGCGTTGCTCCTGATGTTTTTGGATGTCTTTCGCTTCTTCTTCGGTAGGTTGCACAAGCTGGGCGTGTTTATCAACCAATTTATCATATTCAGCCCGCTCTTCAGGCGTCCATCCGCCTTGAGGACCATGGGTCTGATTGAACCGGTCGATATCGTGCTGCGCATTGTCTCGATCCTTGTCCAATTTTTCCTTATTCAGTTTATCAAGCCTCTTTTCTCGCTCCCGGTCTTCGCGATACTTTTCGTTTTCGATCCCAGTCAATTTGTCCCTATGCTCTATCTCGGCATCCTCGTGCTTTTTATATCGCTTGTTGATTCTTTCACGCTCACGCTCGGCAGAGTCTTTATAAGATTGTTCATCGTCACCCTCGCCTAAAAATCCACCGGACGCCTCGCGTTCCCAATCATCAGGAACATAACCGCCGCCACCCGCACCAAAGCTGCCGCCGCGGTTCAGCCGATCAAGGGCACGATCACTTGCAAGGTCGGGTCCACGGTCCTTAATCTCATCTAAAGTGGCTAAAGCGGGCGAGGAAACCGTCAAGAGAAGGGCAAAAAATAGAAGTAATGTCGGATGTAGGATCACGTTCGTCTTCA
This sequence comes from Candidatus Omnitrophota bacterium, assembly GCA_016206945.1. Classification (GTDB taxonomy): domain Bacteria; phylum Omnitrophota; class Omnitrophia; order Omnitrophales; family Danuiimicrobiaceae; genus 01-FULL-45-10b. The sequence continues at coordinate 1,443 of JACQQP010000061.1, forward strand.
TTTTCGAAATCGACGAGGATTATATACCTTGGAAGAGCGATTTGGAAGCAATAAAACTGCTCTAAAGCTCTTCGAAGATACGAGAGGCGGCTTCGCGAGGCTCATCCGCTTGAGTGATCGGCCGGCCAATGACCAGATAATCTGCTCCCAGTCTAAGTGCTTCTCGAGGAGTCATCACGCGCTCCTGATCCCCGCGCTCAGCCCAAACCGGCCGAATTCCGGGTGTTACAATTAAAAACTTGGGTCCGAATCTAGCCCGGATTTTCTCAATTTCCCGAGCCGATGCGATCACCCCATCCAAACCTGCTTTTTGAGCCAGTTCTGCATAATGGAGCACGACGTCGACGAGCGGTTTGGGAATTCCAATCTGCTTCGCGACTTCCTCTTGACTCAAACTCGTAAGGAGCGTCACGCCAATTAACTTTGGCGTTGGAATTTTTAGTTTTCGTGCTTCATCGGCGGCAGCGACACAAGCTTCCTGCATCATTTGAAGGCCGCCTGGAATATGAACGTTGAACATGAAAACGCCAAGGCGTACGGCTTGTCTTGCGGACTGAGCTACCGTATTGGGAATATCGTGATACTTTAAATCCAAAAAGACTTCGCCTCCCAAACTTTTAATCGTCTCAACTGCTTTCGGACCGTGGGCGGTAAAAAGCTCGGTTCCAATTTTGAAAATCGTGATCACATCCTTAAGAGAGCAGACCAGTTTCTTGGCTTGAATCAAATCCGCTGTGTCTAAAGCCACGATGATCCGTTTTTGAAACGAGCTACCGCCCGCCTTTTTCATTCGACTCACCCCGCCGGAACCGATCGATCCTCGGAGGCTTCCTTGATTCGAAGCGATCCGCGGACTTCATTGACCGAAGCGTAACCCTTGCGCTTCATATAACCTTCAATTCCTCCTAAAATTTCCATTGTCGCTTTCGGATTTACAAAGTTTGCCGTTCCCACCGCAATCAAATGCGCGCCCGCAATCAAAAATTCAAGCGCATCTTGAGCCGTCATGATGCCGCCCATCGCCATTACCGGAATGTCGAATTCACATTTCACTTCATGAAGATAACGAAGCGCAATGGGTCTGATGGCAGGACCGCTTAAGCCCCCAAACACATTCGCAAGCTGGGGTCTACATTTTTCGACATCGACCGCCATTCCGCGGATCGTATTGATCAAACTTAAAGCATCACTGCCCGCCTTGATCGCGGCCTCAGCCACTCCTAAGAAATCGTGCGCCTCAGGCGAAAGCTTCGTAAAAAAAGGAAGCTTGGTCGTATCCTTCACTGCTTTCACCACCTCATAGGTCAGTTCGGGCTTGGCGCAAAATTCAAGTCCCTTCTTTACATTCGGACATGAAATATTGAGCTCAAGTGCACTCACGCTCTTTTCCCGATCGAGCTTCTTGGCAAGAGCCACAAAATCCTCAATACTTTCGCCTGCAATATTGACAATCAAATGCGTCTTGATTTTCTTGAAATAAGGAATCTTGTTTTCAATAAAATCATCGATTCCTTTATTCTGAAGCCCAATCGAATTCAGCATCCCGCTCGGCGTTTCAAAAATCCGAGGCATTTGGTTCCCCTTGCGGGGCTTTGGCGTTACCGTTTTAGTAACGATGGCGCCTAATCTTTCATAATTGAGGTAACGCGCATATTCATCCTTCGAACCAAATGTTCCGGAAGCAACCGTGACGGGATTTTTAAAGATAAGTGTTCCAATTTTCGTAGTAAGATCAACTTTTGCCACTAGACCAACTCCGCAAATGAGAAGACGGGACCCTCCACACAACTTGTCTTGAAGCCTTCGCGAGTTTCCACCACACATCCCAAACAGGCGCCCACACCGCAGGCCATACGCTCGTCAATAGAAGCTTCTCCTTCAACACCAAATTCTTCCGCCAGCTTCATCACAGCGTCCATCATCGCATTCGGCCCGCAGGTTTGAATAAACAGCGAGTTTGGGTGTTCATTTTCAAGTAGCTCATGAAGCAATACGGTTACGAATCCCTTCCGGCCATAGGAGCCGTCGTTGGTGGAATACAAAATTTCTCCCTTTACTTTGGTAAGTTCCCGCCGAGGCAGAACTTCGCTTTTAGATTTGCAACCAATCAGAAGTACAAGGCCCTCCTTCTCTCTCCCCCTGCTTTCGCGTGGGGAGGTAAGGTGGGGGGCAGTTTCGGCAAGAAAGATCAGGGGTGGAACGCCAACGCCTCCCGCAACGAGAATTCTTTTTTTCCCGTTTAACTTTTGTGTGAACGGTTTCCCGAGCGGACCTAAAGCTTTCAAGGCATGGCCGCGTCGCTTCTCAGCAAGAAGCGCAGTTCCCCGGCCCAGAATCTCGTAAAGGATTTCGATTTTCTTTCCACCAACCCGATAATAACTAAATGGTCTTCTCAAAAGAAGCCCTTCGTGATTCTCCATTTGAATATTGAGAAACTGCCCTGGTTTCACTTTTTGAGAAAGGTGCTTCGAAGCAAAAACGAGCTTGTAGTATTCGGCGTTTACCTTTTTATTCTCAATGATAGTTACGGATTCATCGTACATACAATTACCCTGACCCAGATTGCTTCGTCGCTTCGCTCCTCGCAATGACGTCATTGCGAGGCAGGGAGCCACGCGAGGGCGAAGCAATCTCCTTGCTCTGATACTCCTGAAGTGCCCTTACGGACATTCCCTTTTTCTTAAACGATTGAATCGCCGCAAGCACTGCCTGCGCTGCATTGATCGTGGTAATGCATGGAATCCGAAAAGAAACCGCAAGCGAGCGAATCTTCGCTTCATCGAGCATCGGCCCTTTTCCTGTAGGCGTGTTAATGATGAGATCAATTTCACCCGCACGAATTTTATCGCCAATATGGGGATGTCCCTCGATCAGCTTGTTGACGATTTCAGCTTTGATTCCGTGCTGTTCCAAACGAGCGGCCGTTCCCTTTGTGGATACGATGTGATACCCCAATTCCGAAAGCCCTTTGGCCACTCGCACCACTTTCTCCTTGTCTTGATCCTTGACGCTTAAGAATACATTGCCGGATGGCGGAATATCGGAATAAGCCGCTTGTTGAGATTTGTAAAAGGCAAGCCCAAAATCCTCATCCATTCCCATCACTTCCCCCGTCGATTTCATCTCGGGCGAAAGAATAATATCGACTCCTGGAAATTTAACGAATGGGAAAACAGATTCCTTAATCGAAAAATAGTTCGGCACGAATTCTTTTGTAAACCCTAATTCCTTCAAGGTTTTCCCCACCATCACTTTTGCGGCAAGCTTGGCGAGTGGGACACCGATCGCTTTACTCACAAAGGGCACGGTCCGCGAAGCGCGGGGGTTGACTTCAAGACAATAAACCTCTCCTCCCTTGATCGCGTACTGAACGTTCATGAGCCCGATGATCTTCAACGCTTTGGCAAGCTGTTTGGTTTTGTCCACGAGTTCCGAAACTAACTTATCGGAAAGCGAAAAAGGCGGAAGCGACATGGCTGCATCCCCTGAATGAACTCCCGCTTCTTCGATGTGTTCTAAAACTCCGCCCACGACAAAATCATGCCCATCTCCAATGAGATCCACGTCAACTTCAATGGCATCTTCCAAAAACTTATCAATGAGAACAGGATTTTGATCGCTCGCTTCAACCGCTTGCCTGATATATTTTTTTAACTGCTCTTGATCATAGACGATTTCCATGGCGCGGCCACCCAACACATAAGACGGCCGAATCAAAACGGGATATCCAATGTTCTGAGCACTTCGATAAGCTTCCTCAACCGTTAAAGCAATGTCGCTTGTTGGCTGTTTCAAATCAATCTGGTGGAGCAGTTCCCTAAATTTCTTCCGGTCCTCGGCAATGTCAATGGAGCGCGCTGGAGTCCCCAAAATCTTGAGGCCGGCACGCTCAAGTCCTTGGGACAAATTAAGGGGGGTCTGTCCTCCGAGTTGGACAATGACACCCATCGGTTTTTCTCGATCCGCAATATTTAAAACATCTTCCAAGGTAAGCGGCTCAAAGAAAAGTTTGTCCGAAGTGTCGTAATCTGTGCTCACAGTTTCAGGATTGGAATTCACCATAATGGTCTCATAACCCAATTCCTTGAGCGCGAAGGCAGCGTGGACACAGCAGTAATCAAACTCAATTCCCTGGCCAATTCGATTAGGACCTCCGCCTAAGATCATCACTTTTTTCTTGTCGCTTGGAATCGTTTCATCTTCCTCCTCATAAGTGGAGTAAAAATACGGCGTATAAGCCTTAAATTCGGCCGCGCACGTGTCCACAAGCTTAAAAACAGATTCGATCCCTGCTTCTTTCCTGAGCTTACGCACACTTAATTCGTCCATTCCAAAACAAAAAGCAAGTTGTGCGTCAGAAAAACCAAACTGCTTCGCTTTTCTGACCAACCTCTTCCCCTCTTCAACGGCACCAGGTACGGCCGGCCTGCCTGCCGGCAAGGCAGGGACAGGTTCTCCATCTTTTTTTCTGTGAACCTGTCCCGTAACGTACCTGGTACCGTGATGCAACAATTCCTCCTC